>NZ_JBVJNN010000028.1:0-92480 GCF_055583685.1 Streptomyces sp. NPDC104581 | reverse complement strand
TCGTGGGCACCGTTTGCGTATTGCACCTCCCCCCCCCCCTCCCTCCCCCCCCCCCCCCCCCCCCCCCCCCCCCCCCCCCCCCCCCCCCCCCCCCCCCCCCCCGCTCCCGTGTCCGGGAAGGCGGGAACCGGCGAAGAAGTCTGTACAACGTGTTGGACGAAGTCGACGCCCCGACGCTCAACCGGTCGGAGCCCGTGGTGAGTTGTCGCCCGCCGGCGCCGGATTCCGGGCGTGCTCGGGTGCGCTCCGGCTGTCTAACGTATTGACTGAGCCGGCCGGCTCAGGCCCGCCACCAGGAGTGCGACCAGCCGGCGCGCGTCGTAGCCGGGGTCGCTGTCCGCGCCGATGCAGAGATTGCCGATGCCGTGCATGAGCTGGAGGGCGTCGACGTCGGAGTGGATCTCACCGGCGGCGGAGGCGGCGTCCAGGAGGTGCGCGCACACCGGCACCAGGCGGTCCAGGAAGTAGGCGTGCAGCGTCTCGAAACGGGCCCTGTCGTTCTGCATGGCGGCCGCGAGACCGTGCTTCGTGACCAGGAAGTCGACAAAGAGATCGATCCACCGCCCCAGAGCGGCATACGGAGTGGGCCCGGCCGCCAGCAGGGCGGGACCGGCTTCGGCGCAGGCGTCGACCTGGTGGCGGTAGACGGCGATGACGAGGTCCGCGCGAGTGGGGAAGTGGCGGTAGACCGTGCCCATCCCGACACCGGCCTCGGCCGCGATGTCGCGCACCGGCGCCTCCACCCCCGAGGTGACGAACACCGCCGCGGCCGCGTCCAGCAGGGTCTGGCGGTTGCGCCGGGCGTCCCTGCGCCCGGAGCCGGCCGTGCTCCCCGTACTCCGGCCGCTGTCGTCCACCGCGACGCCCCTTCCGTGGTCATGGTGCGGAACCGTCCTGCGCGCCGTGACCGGAGCGAGGTTCCGTTTCGCCCATGATGGCAGACCTGGGGGACGGCCCGTTCATCGCCGAGGTCGAAGGAGCCGGTTCGAACCGGCGTGCACGGCGCGTCCGGTGCTCCCCGGCCGTCCCCGTTCGGACTCCGCACGCCCTACCGGCGGTCCCCGGCCCCCGTAATGATGAGCGGACCCGAAAGGGATCCAGGCGACTCCGCACACCTGCCTGCCGGCAGGTGCGTTTGCGGTGGAAGGAGTCCACATTGTTGCTTCTCATCTCCCCGGACGGCGTCGAGGAGGCCCTCGACTGCGCGAAGGCCGCGGAGCATCTCGACATCGTCGATGTCAAGAAGCCCGACGAGGGGTCGCTCGGTGCGAACTTCCCGTGGGTCATCAGGGAGATCCGTGAGGCGGTCCCGGCGGACAAGCCGGTCTCCGCGACCGTGGGAGACGTGCCGTACAAGCCCGGCACGGTGGCACAGGCGGCACTCGGCGCGGTCGTCTCGGGAGCCACGTACATCAAGGTCGGCCTCTACGGATGCACGACCCCCCAACAGGCCGTCGATGTCATGCGGGGCGTCGTCCGGGCGGTGAAGGAACACCGGCCGGACGCGTTCGTGGTCGCCTCCGGCTACGCCGACGCCCACCGGATCGGCTGCGTCAACCCGCTCGCCCTGCCCGACATCGCCCGGCTGTCCGGCTCCGACGCGGCCATGCTCGACACCGCGGTCAAGGACGGGACCCGGCTGTTCGACCACGTTCCGCCGGAGGTCTGCGCGGAGTTCGTCCGGCTGGCCCACGAGGCCGATCTGCTCGCCGCACTCGCCGGCAGCGTGCAGGCGGGCGACCTCGGCACGCTGACCCGGATCGGCACGGACATCGTGGGGGTGCGCGGGGCGGTCTGCCAGGGCGGCGACCGCGACAGCGGAAGGATTCAGCCCCGGCTGGTGGCCGACTTCCGTGCGGAGATGGACCGGCACGCCCGGGAACACCCGGCCGCCGTCGCCGCCGCGAGCTGACCCCGGCATGCCGGCGACCCACCCCCGTGGCGCGCCCGGGAAGGGCGGCGCGCGCTTCGCCGTACACGATCCGGCGACGGGTGAGATCTTCGATGAGGCCCCGGACCAGCGGCCGGAGGAGTTGGACGCCGTCGTCGGCAGGGCCCGGGAGGCATGGCGGGGATGGCGGGCCGACGCCGCCGCCCGCGCCGGCGCGCTGCGGGCCGCGGCGGACGCCGTGGAGGCGGCCGGCCCGGACCTCGCCCCCCTGCTCACGCGTGAGCAGGGCAAACCCCTGGCCGAGTCGTACGCGGAGATCGCCCGTACGGCTGCCCGGCTGCGCTACTTCGCGGAGCTGGCACCCGGTCCGGAGCCCCAGCCCATCAGGGACGGCCGGCCGGTGAGCGCCGAGATCCGCTGGCGACCGCTCGGGCCCGTCGCCGCGATCGTCCCGTGGAACTTCCCCCTCCAGCTCGCGTCGGCGAAATTCGCGCCCGCGCTCGCCGCGGGGAACACGGTGGTGCTCAAGCCCTCTCCCTTCACGCCCCTCGCCACCCGGCTCCTGGTGTCCGTCATCTCCGCCGTGCTGCCCGAGGACGTGCTGACGGTCGTCACCGGTCGTGAACCCCTCGGCGCCCGGCTCGCCGCCCACCCGGGGATCCGTCATGTGACCTTCACCGGCTCCGTTCCCACCGGACGGGCCGTCGCCGCGGGCGCGGCGGCGTCGCTCGGCCGCGTCACCCTGGAGCTGGGCGGCAATGACGCGGCCGTCCTGCTGGATGACGTCGATGTGGAGCGGATCGCGGACCGGCTGTTCTGGGCGGCGTTCCGCAACTGCGGTCAGGTCTGCATGGCGGTCAAGCGCGTCTATGCCCCGGCCCGGTTGTACTCGGACGTCGTCGAGGCCCTCGCCCGGCGCGCCAAGGCGACCGTCGTCGGACCCGGTCTCAACGCGGGTACCCGACTGGGCCCGGTCAACAACTCCCCTCAACTGGCCCGCGTCGAGCGCTACACGGCCCGTGCCCTCGCGGACGGCGCGCGGGTCGTGACCGGCGGCCACCGGCTGGACCGGCCCGGCCACTTCTACGCCCCGACGATCCTGGCGGATGTCCCGGCCGACAGCCCGGTGGTGACGGAGGAGCAGTTCGGTCCGGTCCTTCCGGTGCTGCCGTACGGGAGCGTGGACGAGGCCGTCGAGGCGGCCAACGACACCGGCTTCGGGCTCGGCGGCTCCGTGTGGGGGACCGATCCCGACCGGGCCGCGGCGGTGGCGGACCGGCTGGAGTGCGGGACGGCATGGATCAACCACCACGCCGAACTCTCCCTCGCCCAGCCCTTCGCGGGCATCAAGGAGAGCGGTGTCGGCGTCGCGGGCGGGCCCTGGGGGCTCTACGGCAACCTCCGGCCGTTCGTCGTGCACCGCCCGGAGGCGGCGTGACGGCGAGGCGGCGCACATGACGGCGGGGTCCGGCACATGAAGGTGGGGTAGCGCGCATGACGGTGGGGTCCGGCACATGACGATGAGGTTCGGCGCGGCGGTGCTGCGTGCGTACGAGAGCCGATTCGCCGTCGAGGAGGTGATCCTGCACGAGGGACCGGCCGACGGCGAGATCCTGGTCAGGATCGCCGGCTGCGGGATGTGCCGGACCGATCTCGCGGTCCGGGGCTCCGGGGGCCGCTCACCGCTGCCGGCGGTGCTCGGCCACGAGGGGTCCGGGATCGTGGCGGAGACGGGCGGCCCGCACACCGGTCTGAGCGTCGGCGACCACGTCGTGCTGAGCTTCGACTCCTGCGGGAACTGCCGGAACTGCCTGGGCGCGGCCCCCGCCTACTGCGACTCCTTCGGCTCGCTCAACCTCTTCGGAGGGCGCGAGGAGCGGGCCGCGCGGTTCACCGACGCGGCCGGGGGCGCACTGGCCCCGCGGTGGTTCGGCCAGTCCTCGTTCGCCGAGTACGCGGTGGTTCCGGCCCGCAACGCCGTCCGCGCCGACCCCTCGCTGCCCGTCGAACTGCTCGGACCGCTCGGCTGCGGCTTCCTCACCGGCGCCGGGGCGGTCTTCAACTCCTTCCGCGCCGGACCCGGCGACACGCTCGTGGTCCTCGGCGCGGGAGCGGTGGGTCTGGCGGCGGTGATGGCCGCCACCGCTTCCGGGGCGGTGACGGTCGCCGTCGACCGGCACCCCGGACGGCTCGCCCTCGCCGAACGGTTCGGCGCGGTACCGCTGCCCGCCGCGTCGGCCGGACTGCCCGGCCGTATCCGGCGGCTGACCGACGGCGGCGCGCGGTACGCGCTGGACACCACCGGCTCCGCCCCGCTGATCAACGACGCGCTGCGGGCCCTGCGCCCCACCGGACATCTCGGTCTGGTGGCACGGCTCCACTCCGCGCTGCCGATCGAACCGGGAGCGCTGGACCGGGGCCGGAGGATCTCCCACATCTGCGAGGGCGACGCGGTGCCGGGGCTGCTGATCCCACGGCTGACCGGGCTCTGGCAGGCCGGGCGGTTCCCCTTCGACGAGCTGATCCGCACGTACCCGCTCGCCGACATCAACGAGGCCGAACGCGACTGCGACGCGGGCCGCGTGATCAAACCCGTCCTGCTTCCCGGCTCGACCGGCACCGGCCGGGACAGGACGCCGACGGCGGGGCGCCCGGAGCGGCGGCCCCAGGCCTCCGCCGCGCACCGTCCCTCGCCGGTCTCTCAGCGGTGGTTCGCTCCCGCATCGGTACTCCGCACTCCCCGTGGTCCCAACTCGTCCATCCCAACTCGTCCGATGGAGGACATGTGGTCGGCACAGCGCATCTGAACACCGGTGTGGAGGGCGTGGAGGGAGGTGTCGGTCTGACCGCTCTCATGGTCGCCGCGGCACGGGCGATCGAGACCCACCGCCACGACACGCTGGCCCAGGACGTCTACGCGGAGCACTTCGTGCTCGCCGCACCCGCCTCGGCCGCCTGGCCGGTCCGTATCCAGCAGGCCGAGGGCGGGGACGCGAACCCCCTGTGGGGGCGCTTCGCGCGCTACTTCGGTCTGCGGACGAGGGTCCTCGACGACTTCCTCCTCCGGTCGGTGCGCACGAGCGGCGCCCGCCAGGTGGTGCTGCTGGGCGCGGGACTGGACTCGCGGGCGTACCGGCTCGACTGGCCCGACGGGTGTGTGGTCTTCGAGATCGACAGGGAAGGTGTGCTGGCGTTCAAGCGCCGGGTCCTCGACGGGCTGTCGGCCACCCCGGGGGCGGCGCGCGTACCCGTCCCGGTCGATCTGCGCGACGACTGGGTGGAAGCCCTGGCCGACGCCGGGTTCGACCCGGCCGCCCCGACCGTCTGGCTGGCCGAGGGGCTGCTGTTCTATCTGCCCGGCGCGGCCGAGACATATCTCATCGACACCGTCGACCGGCTGAGCGCGGGAGGCAGCGCGCTGGCGTTCGAGGTCAAACTCGAAAAGGACCTGCTGGCATACCGCGACAGCCCTCTCTACACCGCCACGGCGCGGCAGATCGGCATCGATCTGCTCGGCCTCTTCGACCGGGAACCACGGCCCGACTCCGCCGGCGCTCTGGCGGGCAGGGGCTGGACCACCTCGGTCCGCACCCCCTTCGACTTCACCCGTGAGCACGGACGCGGCCCGTTGCCCGAGGACAACGACGCGCTGGCCGGCAACCGGTGGGTCTTCGCGGAGAGACCCCGGCCGTGACGCCGCGCCCGCTCCCGTGCGATCAGCCGCGCAGGGTGGGCAGATCGGGTCCGGGTGGCTCGGTGGCGCCGAAGTCGGGCCCGCTGTAGCGCGGGCTGGTGAAGCGGGGGCGATGGGCCGCGGGCCCCTCCTCGCTCGCCGCGGGCGGTGCGAGTCCGTCGAGGTACTGGAGCAGCAGCGCCCTTATGGCGAGGCGCAGTTGCCGCCGCCAGGCCGCCCGCGCCGTCGCCAGCTCCGGCGACGCCGCCGGGTCCCGCCGGCCTCCCGGTGTCCGGTGCCGTGAGGCCGTGCGGTACAGACCGAGTACGCCACCGACGGCGGTGAGCACCCCGACGACGAGACTGACCCGGCCCGAGAGGACCAGGGTGTCGGCCGACGCCGGGGCGCTCCCCGCGAACCGCAGGCCGTGGCCCAGCAGCAGGAACACACCGGCCGCGATGAGCGCCAGGACGGGGGTGAGGACCGCCAGGACCGGCAACAGGCCCGCGCCGTCGACCTGTTGGCGGCCCGGTCCGGACAGGGACGGTACGGGCGGCGCCCCGCCGGTCCGCTGCCGCAGCGCGACGTACGACCGGTACTCCGGTTCGACGGCCGACACCACTCGCGGTCCGGCGGCAAGTCCCCAAACGCGCAGCCGGCTCGCCTTCACACCGGCCCGTTCCAGCCGCCGCTGTATCTCGGCCGAGCCGATGACATCGTCCAGAGCCTCGGTGTAATCGGCTCTGTCCGCGTCCTGGAGCCGTGATGATCCGTCCATGGCACCCCCGAGTCGTGGTGGTTCCCCGGTGTTCCCCCGTGCTTCCCGGCGCTCCCGCGCGCCGGGCGCGCCGTCAGAGGTGCGACGCGACGGCGGGCATCAGGTCCTGGAAGGTGCGGCCCTCGGCAGGGGCGCCGATGGCCGTCATCTGCCAACCGCCGCCGGAGCGCCGCACCTTGGCCATGATCTGCGCGGTGTGCCGCCCGCCACCGGTCAGGGTGTAGCGCGCCAGCTCCTGCCCGGTGGTCTCGTCGACCAGGCGGCAGAAGGCGTTTTCGACCTCTTCGAAGGTCTGGCCGGTGAACGAGTTGACGGTGAACACGATCTGGTCGACGTGCACGGGCACGCGTTGCAGGTCCACGACGATCGACTCGTCGTCCCCGCCCTGGCCGGCCCCGCCGACCCGGTTGTCGCCGGTGTGCCGGACCGAACCGTCGTCGCTGTTCAGGTGCTGGAAGAAGACGACGTCCTGCGCCTCCTGCCCGGCGAAGAGGACCGCCGACGCGTCCAGGTCGATCTCACGGGCGGTCATACGGGCGAAGAAGCCCTTGCGGGGCGCGGACTTCCAGCCGAGTCCCATCCGTACGACGGTGAGTTCACCGCCGCCGGACTTGGTGAGGCTGATCTGCTGGCCCTTGGAAAGGTTGACGCTCATGGTTCGTTCCGCTCTCTGCGGGGGACGGTGGCCGTCCGGTCGGAGCCGGCGGGGGCCGGCCGATGACATGGGGGATCAGAGGTTGACGCCGAAGTCCCTGACGATGCCGCTCAACCCGGAGGCGTAGCCCTGTCCGACCGCGCGGAACTTCCACTCCCCGCCGTGCCGGTACAGCTCGCCGAAGACCATCGCGGTCTCCGTGGACGCGTCCTCGCTCAGGTCGTAGCGCGCGATCTCCGCCCCGCCCGCCTGATTGACGACGCGGATGTACGCGTTGCGTACCTGGCCGAAGCTCTGGCCCCGGGCGTCCGCGTCGTGGATCGACACCGGGAAGACGATCTTCGCGACACCGGCGGGTACGGCGGCGAGGTCGACCTTCACGATCTCGTCGTCGCCCTCGCCCTCGCCGGTGAGGTTGTCGCCGGTGTGCTCGACGGAGCCGTCCGGGCTCCTCAGGTTGTTGTAGAAGACGAAGTGCTGGTCGGAGAGCACCTTGCCGGCCTGGTCGCAGAGCAGCGCGCTCGCGTCCAGGTCGTGGTCGGCGCCGGTGGTGGTCCGGACGTCCCAGCCGAGGCCGACAAGGACCGCGGTCAGGCCGGGGGCCTCCTTGCTCAGCGAGACATTTCCGCCTTTGCCGAGGCTCACACCCATCGCGTTTCCCACTCTCCACTCGTCGTGTTCCGGACGGCGACCGTCCGGTGGACGGTGCCGCTCCCTGAAATCTACAACACTGTAGAGATGGGATGCTGCGGGATCCGCCGCGATCGGCGAGAGTGGAGCGTCTCGCGGACCTGCGGGCATGGCGCCCGGGGTCGCTGTGGGGCAGCCGGAATCGGGAAGGGGATCACATCGTGGCCGGAGAGCGGGATGATCACGGGCAGCCACCGCGTGCCCGGAGGCGGGGGCAGGGGGAGCTCGAAGCGCTGGTGCTGTCGGTGCTCGGGGACGCCACCACACCGGTGCCCGTCGGCTGGGTCCAGCGGCGGCTGGGGGAGGACCTCTCGTACAGCACGGTCATCACGATCCTGACGCGTCTGCACGAGAAGAAGGCCGTGACCCGCACCGGCCCGGGGCGGCCCGTCCTGTGGCAGTCGGTCGCGGTGGACGAGGCCGATCTCACCGCGCTGAGCATGCGGCGGCTGCTCGACCGGCAGGACAACCGCGACGCCGTGCTGTCCAGCTTCGTGTCCGCCCTCTCCTCCGACGACGAGGACCTTCTGAGGTCCCTGCTGAACGACGCCGGGCCCGGCTCACCCGCCGCGCCGACCGCCGAACCGGACGAATGATCCATGGGCGTCTTCGTCTTCCTGCCGCTGGTGCTCCCGCTGACCGCGCTGCCCATCGCACGCCTGGCCGAGCGGCATCTGCACCCGCGCCGGGCCGCCCGGCTGCTGACGGCGGTCGCGGTGATCCTCGCCTCGTGCAGCACCCTGTGCCTGGGACTGCTGGTGGTCGTCGGCACCGCGCAACTGCCCGGCAACCCGCTGCCCGACGGCTGGTCGGACCCCGAGGTGCGCGAGGCCGTGCCGCACGACCAGTTCTTCGGCAAGGCGGCCATCCTCGCCCTGCTCGTGGTGGCGACGGCGTGCGCGTACGCCGTGCTGCGGCACCACCGCTTCCACGCGCTCGCGCATCGCACGCTCGACTCGGGTCCGGACCGGTCCGAGGTCGCGGTCCTGCGTGACGCCTCCCCGTACGCGTACGCCCTGCCCGGCGCTCCGGGCCGGATCGTGGTGTCCACCGGCATGCTGGCCTGTCTCGATCCGGCGGAGCGCGAGGCGCTGTTCGCGCACGAGCGCGCGCACCTCGCGGGCCGCCACCACCGGCTGCTGCTCGCGGTCCGGCTCGCGGGCTGCGCCAACCCGCTGCTGCGTCCTCTGATGTCCGCCGTCGCCTACAGCACCGAACGCTGGGCGGACGAGGAGGCGGCCCGGGTGACGGGTGACCGGCGCACCGCCGCACGGGCCGTCGGCAAGGCGGCGCTCGTCTCCCGGCGCGCCTCCGCGCCGCCCCTGCCGGCGTTCGCCGCCGGGCCGGTCCCGCGCAGGGTGGCCGCGCTGCTGGGCCCCGTGCCGCCGGACCGGCGGTGGCCGCCGGCGCTCACCCCGACCGGCGTCGCGGCCTACGTCGCCGCGGCGGGTACGGCCCTCTCCGCCCTCTCCGCCCTCAACGCCGCGATCGCGCTCTTCCTCGTACTCGAAGCGGCCACCCCGCTGTAGGGCCCGCCGTCCCGGCCGCCCCGCCCGGTGGCCGAGGCGGACGCGGGGCCTCCTCTACAGCTATGTAGAGTTCACCTGGTGTGATTCGGTCCGGCGACGGGGCGGACCGAACCGCACGCCGAACGCGGAAGGAACGACATGGGTGGGGAACGCAGGAAGCCACGGCGGCGCGCGGCGCGCGGCGCCGCCGGAGAGCCGCCCGCGCGGCTGACCAGGCGGGGAAAGCTCCTCGTACGCGGCGGCGCGGTGCTGGCCGTCCTGCTGGTCGTCGCCGGCGGGACCGGCCTCTGGGCGTACCGGAGCCTGGACGGGAACATCCACTCCGCGGACATCGACGGCAGACTCGGCGGCGAGCGGCCGGCCAACACCAGCCCGGGATCGAAGAACATCCTCGTGGTCGGTTCGGACTCGCGCGACGGCGACAACGGCAAGTACGGCAAGGGCCTGACGACCATGCAGTCGGACACCCTGATGGTCATGCACGTGGCGGCCGACCGCGAGTGGGCGACCGTGGTCTCCCTGCCCCGCGACTCCTGGGTGCGGATACCGGCCTGCGACCGTGGCGACGGCACCGAGTCGAAAGAGCACCAGTTCAAGATCAACGAGGCGTTCGCGGTCGGTGGCACCGGCGGTGAGGTCGCCGGAGCGGCGGCCTGCACCATCAAGACGGTCGAGGAGAACACCGGCCTGCGCATCGACCACTTCATGTCGGTGGATTTCCAGGGGTTCAAGGGCATGGTGAACGCCCTCGACGGCATAGAGGTGTGCCCCGAGACCGCGATCCGCGACAAGAAGGCACATCTCGACCTGGCGGCGGGATGCCAGACGGTCAAGGGTGAGAAGGCACTCGGCTACGTCCGGACCCGCTACAGCGTGGGAGACGGCTCCGACATCGGACGCATAGGCCGGCAGCAGGAGTTCATGGAGGCGCTCGCGGCCAAGGCGCAGGAGAAGCTGACCAGTCCGACGGCCCTGTACGGCTTCCTCGACTCGGCCACCGAGTCGCTGACCACGGACAGGGAACTGGCCGGGATCAAGCCCCTGACCGCACTCGCCTCCGAACTCAAGGCCATCCCGAGCGACCGCCTCACCTTCCTGACCGTGCCCAACTACCCGCGCGAGGCCGATGTCCCGTCCGACAAGGCCAATGTCGTCTGGCAGTACCCGCAGGCGGCTGATCTGTTCGCCTCGCTGGCCGAGGACCGCGAGGTCGACAAGAAGTCCGTCGAGGCCGGCGGCGAGGACCCGCTCTACGCGACGGCGGTCCGGGTCCGCGTACTCAACGCGACGGGCAGGGCCGGCGAGGCGGCCAGGGCCGCCGACCTCCTGCGCGCGGTCGGCTTCACCGTCGTGGGGACCGGCAACGCGCCCCGCGACAGCGACGACACGTCGGTCAGCTTCCCCGGCGGTCTGGAACGGCAGGCACGGGCGCTCGCCTCCCGGCTGCCAGGAACGAAACCGTCCGAGGACAGCGGTGCCACCCCCGGTGAAGTGACCCTGACCGTCGGCGGCGACTTCGACGGTGTCCGCTGAACACGACCGTGCCCGAACCGATCCCGTCCGTCCCCGGATCGACCGACCGACCGACAGAAAGCTGTGGTCCCGTCATGGATGAACCCCCCGGCGCAGGCGTCGCCGTCGCCGTTCCTGCCACCCCCTCGGCGGGCGTGAGCCACGGGCCGGAGGTGTCGCGATGACCGCGGTGCTCCTGCTGCTCCTCGCCCTGGCGCTCACCCTCGCCTGCGCCGTCTTCGTGGCCGCCGAGTTCGCCCTGACCACGGTCGAACGCGATGAGCTGGAGCGCGCGGCCGAGGCGGGGGAGCGGGGCGCCGGCAGTGCGCTGAAGGCCGCGAAACGGCTCACGTTCCAGCTCTCCGGCGCCCAGCTCGGCATCACCGTCACCTCGTTGATCATCGGCATGCTGGCGGAGCCCTCCCTGTCCGTGCTGCTGCGCGGCCCGCTGGAGGCCATCGGCCTGCCGCCGGGCGGTGTCCCGACCGCCGCCACCGTGCTCGGCGTCGCGGCGTCCACCGTGATGCTCATGGTGATCGGCGAGCTGGTACCGAAGAACTGGGCGATCGCCAGCCCCCTGGCCGTCGCGAAGGTGGTGGCCGCCCCGCAGCGGGGTTTCACCGCCTGCTTCGCCCCGCTGATCCGGCATCTGAACAACACCGCGAACCGGGTCGTACGCCGGATCGGCCTGGAACCCGCCGAGGAGCTGGCCTCGGCCCGTACGCCGGAGGAACTCGTCGCGCTCGTACGGCACTCCGCCCGTGAGGGCGCCATCGAGAAGGACTCCGCCGAACTGTTCGTCCGCACCCTCCACCTGGGCGAGCTGACCGCCGAGAACGTCATGACCCCGCGCGTCGACATGCGGGTCCTGGAGGCCGCGGCCACCGCCGCCGACGCCGCGAACCTGGCGCTGGCGACCGGACTGTCCTGTTTCCCCGTCCACCGCGACGGCCTGGACGAGATCATCGGCACCGTCCACATCCGTGACGTACTGGCCCTGGACGAAGCGGTACGGGGCGAGACCCCGGTCACCGCACTGGTGACCGAACCGCTGCGCGTGCCCGACTCCCTCCCGGTGGACCGGCTGCTGCGACGGCTCAGGCAGAGCCGCGCGATGGCCGTCGTCGTCGACGAGTACGGCGGCACCGCGGGCATCGCCACCGTGGAGGACATCGTGGAGGAGGTGATCGGCGAGGTCCGCGACGAGCACGACATCCACGAGCGCCCCGACCTGATCGAGCGCGAACCGGCCGCGGACGGCCGCGCCGTCTGGGAGGCGGACGGCCGCGTACGGCTGGACGAGCTCGGGCGCATCGGGTTCGAGGCCCCCGAGGGCTCCTACGAGACCCTCGCCGGTCTGATCGCCGACCGGCTGGAACGCATCCCCACGCTCCAGGACCGGCTCGACGTCGGAGGATGGCAGCTCGCCGTGCTCCACATCGAGCACCACCGCGCGGACCGTGTCCGCGTCACCGCCCCCGAGCCGCCGTCCCCGGCTTCACCGAACGACACGGAGCCGTCATGACAGCCCTTCAGCTGGCCATCGGTGCCTTCACCCTGCTCACCAACGCCTTCTTCGTCGGGGCCGAGTTCGCCCTGATCTCCGTACGCCGCAGCCAGATCGAACCGGCCGCGCTCAAGGGCAACACCCGCGCCAGGAACACCCTGTGGGGGCTGGAGCACCTCTCGGCGGCGATGGCCACCGCGCAGCTCGGCATCACCATCTCCTCACTCGTCCTCGGCGCGGTGGCGGAGCCCGCCATCGCCCATCTCCTGGAACCGCCCTTCGAGGCCATCGGTGTGCCGGACGCCCTGGTCCACCCCATCGCCTTCGTGATCGCGCTGACCCTGGCGACCTATCTGCACATGCTGATCGGCGAGATGATCCCGAAGAACATCGCGCTCGCCGCCCCGGCACGGACCGCGCTGATCCTCGGCCCGTCGCTCGTCGCCCTGACCCGTGGCCTGCGGCCGGTCATCTTCGGCATCAACGCCTTCGCGAACGTGCTGCTGCGGCTGATGAAGGTCGAACCGAAGGACGAGGTCGCCTCGGTCTTCACCGACGACGAACTCGTACGGATGGTCAAGGGCTCCAGCGACGCCGGCCTGATCGAACCGGCCGACGGCGAGCGGCTGCGCGACGCCCTCGAACTCGGCAGCCGGCCCGTGGGAGAGGTGATGGTGTCCCTCGCCGAGACGGTGACGGTGCGGCACGACGTCACCCCTCGTCTCCTGGAAGACACCGCCGTCACCTCGGGGTTCTCCCGGCTGCCGGTCACCGGGCCGGAGGGCGGGGTACGGGGGTATCTGCACATCAAGGACACCCTCGGGGTGACGGAACGCGATCTGCCGCTGCCCGCCACCGCCCTGCGCCCCGTGGTCCGCGTCGAGACGGACACGCCCCTGGACGACGCGATGACGGCGATGCGGTCCGCGGGGACCCATCTCGCCGCCGTGGCCGGGGAGACGGGCGACATCGTCGGCTTCGTCACCATGGAGGACCTCCTCGAAGAACTCGTCGGCCCCGCGACGAGCGACGACTGACCACGCGTCCGGTGATCGCCGAGCGGGTGATCACCGGACCACCCGAGAGCCCGCACGAACCCCCGAGAGAAGAAGCGACAAAGCGATGTCCGAACGGACCGCCCACTTACAGTCCGTCCTGGCGGTCCGTACGCGCCGCGTGACCGGGTCGACCCCGTTCACCGTCGCCGTCTTCGGACTCATCATCGGCAACGCCGTCCTGCTGGGAGCCGAGACCTACACCGGAGCCGTGGAGCGGTGGCACGGCACCCTGAAGACGGCCGAACACGTCTTCCTCGCGGCCTTCACCGCGGAGATCGTGCTGCGCGCCGCGGCCTGTGCCGACCGCCCCCGGGAGTTCTTCCGCGATCCGTGGAACCTCTTCGACCTCGCGGTGGTGGGCCTCGCCTTCATGCCCTTCGCACGCGAGAACGCGACCGTGCTGCGGTTGCTGCGCCTGGCACGGGTGGTGCGCGCGGCCCGCTTCCTGCCCCAGCTGCGCATCGTCATCGTGGCTGTCGGCAAGAGCCTGCCGGGGACGCTGAGTTTCGTACTCGTCGGGGCCCTGCTCCTCTACGTCTACGCGATGATCGGCTGGGTCTTCTTCGCCCCCGAGGACCCCGAGCACTACGGCTCACTGGGCCGCGCTGCGCTCACCCTGTTCCTCCTGATCACCCTGGACGGCCTCGGCGACGCGGTACGGGCGGGCCTGGAGATCTCCCGCTGGACGATCCTGTACTTCGCCTCCTTCGTCCTGCTCGGCTCGTTCCTCCTGGTGAACCTGCTCATCGGCGTCGTCATCAACTCCCTCCAGGAGGCACGGGAGATGGAGGCCGGGACGGAGACAGAGACGGAGACGGGGCCGGAGCGGCGCGGCGGCGCCGCCGACCCGCTGCACGACATCCGGGAACAGATCGCCGCCGCGAGACGGGCACTGGACACCATCGAGGCCCAGCTCGCCCACGCCCGCGCCGAAGCGAACCGGCAGGGCGCGACGGGCCCGGCCGGTGAGCCGCCACCTGCCGACAGCACGCGTGCCCGAGCCGTCTGGTAAGACCGCCCGGGGCGCCGCGTCGGGGGCCGCGCGGCCGTCCCGCGCTCCCCGGGGATGTCCGCCGCAGCGTGTCTGACGCTCCGTCAGATCCGGGCCGGCAGACCGGACAGCCGCCGGACCCGCCCGTCCCGGGAGCGGATGCTGCCCGGCTCCGGCCCCGGGCCCGCGCCGTACACGGCGTCGCCGTGCCGGTCGAGCCACCGTCCGACCTCGCGCAGCCGCTGGCGTGCGGGGGCCGGTACGTCGCCGGACTGCGTGGGACCGACGTTCAGCAGCAGGTTGGAGTCGGCGGCCACACAGTCCAGCAGGGTGCGGACGATCCGGTCCGGGTCCTTGTACGCCGTGTCATGGGGCTCGTAGCCCCAGCTGTGGTTCATCGTCAGACAGGTCTCGCGGGGCACCGCGAGTGCCGGGGTTGGGTTGAGCCCCGAGGTGTTCTCGCCGGGCAGGTCGTTCTCGAAGCCCTGGACGTCCTCGCCGGGCTGGAGGCCGTCCTTGCGGTTGTTCAGGAGCACGGCGTCCGGCTGGAGGCGGTGGACGAGGTCGTACAGCTCCGGATAGCGCCACGGCCGGTCGGTGGTGAACCAGCCGGGGTGTTCCCCGGCCACCGGTGAGTTGGGCCAGTCGCCGTCGAACCAGATCTGCGCGATCTCCCCGTACCCCGTGCAGAGCTCCTCGACCTGTCCGAAGAGGAAGGCGAGATAGTCCTCCCAGCCGGACGGGTCGAGGTAGCCGGGGTGGTGCCAGTCGACGAGCGAGACGTAGAAGCCCAGCTTGACGCTGCCGGATTCCCGGCAGGCGTCGGCGAGTTCGGCGATCGGGTCGCGCCGGAACGGAGAGTTGGTGATCCTGAAGTCGGACAGTCGTGTGTCGTACATGGAGAAGCCGTCGTGGTGACGGCTGGTGATGGTGAGATAGCGCTGGCCCGCCGCCTCGGCGAGGGCCACGAGCTCCCTCGCGTCGAAGGCCGCGGGGTTGAACAGCCTGGCCAGCGGCGCGTACTCCGCCGCCGGAATCCGCGCGACGACCTGCTCCCACTCGCCGCGGCCGATCATCGAGTACAGGCCCCAGTGGACGAACATGCCGAACCGGTCCTCGCGGTAGCGGGCCAGTCCCCGGGGGCTCGCTTGCAGGGGCGCCTCCGTGCCCCGCGCGGCCCGCCGGACGGCCGGGCCCCGGACGGCACGTCCGTGGTCTTCCTCGGTGTCTTCCACGGTTCCCGACCCTATGCCCCGTGCGATCGGGCACCGCGCCCGCCGTACGCCGCCGAGGTGGCCGTGCTCCGGGAGTCCGCGCACGATGAGTTTCTCCGTGGTCCGCAGTCATGTCCCCCGTACACGATCAGCCGCCTTGAAGGAGCGCACCATGTCCGCTGTCTACACGTTCGACGTCTTCTCCAGCCTCGACGGCTACGGCGCCGCCGGCGGTGACTGGACCGGCTACTGGGGCAAGCAGGGGCCCGAACTCCTCGACCACCGCCTCGCCCTGTACGGCGAGGACCAGCGGATGGTGTTCGGGGCCAACACCTATCGGCTGTTCACCCGGATGCTGGCCGGGAGCACCGAGGAGTCCGATGTGCGTGATCCGTGGGTCACGCGGATGAGGAACCTTCCGGCGACGGTGGTGTCGACCACCCTGGAAGGGCCCCTCGACTGGCCGGACGCGAGCGTCGCCCGCGGGGACGCCGTCGATGTCGTCGCACGGCTCAAGGAGGAGTCCCCGGTCCCGTTGCGCTCGCACGGCAGCCTGTCGATGAACCGGGCGCTGCTGGCCGCCGGTCTGGTCGACCGCGTCCAGGTGACGATCTTCCCCGTGATCACCGGCAGGACCGGGCTTGACCCGGTCTTCCGCGGCGCGGCCGACTTCGACCTCGAACTGATCGGTCACCGGACGCTCGACAGCCACATCCAGGAGGCCGTCTACCGGCCCACCCCCCACCCCTGATCCGCGTCCGGGCCGCGACGAGCCGCTACGGGCCGCGGTCGGCGACGGCGCGGCGGACCCGGAAGGCCGCGGCTCCGGCCGCCAGTACCGCGGCTCCCGCAACGACCGAGACCGGGGGCAGGGCGAAGGCGAGCACCAGGCACCCGGCCAGCCCGACAGCGGGCACGACGCGCGCGGGGCGGCCCTCGTCCGGGGTGAGGGTCCAGGCGGAGGCGTTCGCGACGGCGTAGTAGGCCAGCACCCCGAAGGACGAGAAGCCGATCGCCCCGCGCAGGTCCGCTGTCGCGGCGACGACCGCCACCACGGCACCGACCGCGAGCTCGGCCCGGTGCGGGACCCCGAAGCGTGGGTGCACGGCGGCCAGGGCGTGCGGCAGGTGCCGGTCACGGGCCATCGCGAGCGTCGTACGCGAGACACCGAGGATCAGCGCCAGCAGCGAGCCGAGCGCGGCGACCGCCGCCCCGGCCGTCACCACCGGCACCAGTTGGCCGGCCCCCGCGGCGCGGACCACTTCCGACAGCGGCGCGCCGGCCCCGGACAGCCCTCGCGGGCCCAGCACCGCCAGGGCGGCGACGGCGACGACGGCGTAGACGGCGAGCGTGACGCCGAGCGCGACCGGTACCGCCCTGGGGATGGTGCGGGCCGGATCACGGACCTCCTCGCCGAGGGTGGCGATCCGCGCGTACCCGGCGAAGGCGAAGAACAGCAGCCCCGCCGCCTGGAGCACGCCGCCGGCGGTGGCGTCCCCGCCGACGGCCAGCCGGCCCGTGTCCGCGGCGCCCGACGTGAAGGCGACGACGGCCACCGCCGCGAGCACCGCGAGGACGACGGCCACGATCACCCGGGTGAGCAGCGCGGACTTCCGCACCCCCGCGTAGTTCACGGCGGTCAGCGCCACCACCGCCGCGACCGCCACCGCCCGCGCCTGATCCGGCCACACGTACGAGCCGACGGTGAGGGCCATGGCCGCGCAGGAGGCGGTCTTGCCGACGACGAAGCTCCATCCGGCCAGATGGCCCCAGAAGGCACCGAGCCGCTCGCGCCCGTACACATAGGTGCCGCCCGACTCCGGGTAGCGGGCCGCGAGCCGGGCGGACGAGGTGGCGTTGCAGTACGCCACCACCGCGGCCAGGACCAGGCCGAGCAGCAGTCCGGAGCCGGCGGCGTGCGCGGCCGGAGCGAGGGCGGCGAAGATCCCCGCGCCGATCATCGACCCCAGGCCGATCGTCACGGCGTCGGACAGTCCCAGCCGCCGCTCCAACCCGTCGGGGCGGCCCGCGCCGTTCGACGCCTCGCTCATCGGCCCTCTCTCCGGTTCCGGTCCCGCGCACGGCTCTCGATACCGGCAGACGTTATACAACCCGTGGTGCCCGTCCCCCGGCCGGCCGATGAATTCCGGGCCGTCCGGCGGTCATGGTCCCAGGGACGCCGGCGGACGCCGCGCCCGTACCCGAAGGAGACACATGGCCCAGCTCATCTACTCGATGGTCACCTCGCTCGACGGCTACGCCGAGGCGGCGGAGGGCGACCTCGGCACCGGGGCGGAGGACCCGGAGGTGCACACCTTCATCAACGACCTCTTCCGCCCCGTCGGTACGTATCTGTACGGCAGGCGGATGTACGAGACGATGGTCTACTGGGAGACCGCGCTCACCGCGCCCGGCAGCCCGCCGCACATCCTCCAGTACGCCCGTGACTGGCAGGCGGCGGAGAAGGTCGTGTACTCCACGACGCTGGAGTCGGTCTCCAGCGCGCGGACCAGGATCGAGCGGACCTTCGACCCGGCGGCCGTGCGCAGGCTCAAGGACGAGGCCGATCGGGACCTCACCGTCGACGGCCCGCACCTCGCGGCCCAGGCGATCAGGGCCGGGCTGGTCGACGAGTACCACCTGTTCGTCACCACGAGCGTGGTCGGCGGCGGCAAGCGGTTCTTCCCCGACGGCGTGCGCCTCGATCTCGAACTGGTCGACCGGCGCGCCTTCGACAGCGGACTGGTCTACGCGCGCTACCGGACCCGCTGAGCGACGGGCGGACGTGCCCGGCGGACATCCCGGCGGACGTTCCGGCGGGGGAGCGCGGCGCCGGCGCGGCCGGCGGCCGTCACCCCCCGGCCCCCGGCGGCCGGGCCGCCCCGCCGGCCGGGAACGAGGTGCCGGTGAGCTTCTCGGAGAGCCGCCAGACGCGTTCGGCCTCGGCCTCTCCGAGGAGCCGGGAGTAGACGGCGTGTTCGGCCGGCGCGCCCGACCAGTGCCCGAAACCCCGGGGGCCGTACAGCCGGGCGCCGCGCGCGTCCGGCGACGTCGCGGCCAGCAGCGCGGGCAACTGCGCCGTCTCGACGGTTCCGACGAGCACACGGGCGCGGGCGAGCGCGCGGATGACGCGCACGCTCCCGGTGTCGCGTGCCCGGTCGACCTCGGGGCGCGCGGCCAGGAGACTGGTGGGGGCGATCCCGGGGTGGGCGAGGTTGCTGGTGATCCCCCAGCCGGCGGCCCGGCTGCGCCGGTCGAGTTCGAGCCCGAACATCCCGAACGCGATCTTGGACTGGCTGTACGCGCGGCGTCCGTTGTAGGACCGTTCCCAGTTCAGGTCGTCCCAGTTGATCGCGTGCTCGTTCGCGCTGATGCTGATCTGCGACGTCACCCGGGCGCGTCCCGCGCGCAGCAGTGGCAGCAGATGGGCGACGAGAGCGAAGTGCCCCAGGTGGTTGGTGCCGAACTGGATCTCGAACCCTTCGGCGGTGGTCTGCCGGTCCGGTGGCGTCATCAGGCCGGCGTTGTTGACGAGGATGTGGATCGGACGGTTCTCGTCGCGCAGCGTCGCCCCGAGCGCGGCGACCGAGCCCAGGGACGCCAGATCGAGATCCCGCAGGGACAGGGCCGCTCGCGGATGCCGCTCCCTGATGTGCGCGATCGCCGCCTCGCCCTTGCGGCGGTTGCGCACGGGCATCACGACCTCGGCCCCGGCGGCGGCCAGACGGCCCGCCAGGCCCAGTCCGACCCCGTCGCTGGCACCGGTGACGACGGCGAGCCTGCCCGAGAGATCGGGAACGGTGATGTCGGGATGTGAGCGTGCCATGGACTGCTCCTCGTGTCGCCGGAAGTGGCTGCCCTCTCATGCTGCGCTCGTTCCACGGGAGTTATCCACGGCCTCCCGATCCCGGGCGGAGCGATCGGGCCGGCCGTCGCCGTCGTAGTGCGATAGGGGGGATCAGCGGTCCGAGGTACACGCACCGCCTTCGCCCGGTAGCGAGAGCTACGAGGAACTACACCTTCTCGGCGTCATCGGATCGCGGCAGACCGCCCCGTGACGACCGCCGTTGCCCGGCCGTGAGGTGCCCGGCGAGCAGTGACCGCAGGCGTTCGGAGTCCCGCGGAGCGGCCAGGCCGCGCTTGGGCAGGATCAGCACCCCGGTTCCCCAGATGTCCGGGGTGATCAGTACGAATACCCGCCGGGTCTCGAAGCTGCGGCCGTAGAACCCCCAGCCGGTCCGATTCGTGTGCCGCGGGGAGACGGTGCTGATCCCGTCCTCGTCGAGCGTCACGCGGTGTTCGCCGAGGTGCCGGGCGTAGGCGAGCAGGGCCAGAGCCATCAGCCAGCGGACGACCAGGAGTCCGGCGCAGAGGATCAGCAGAAACGGCCACATGCCCAGCCCGGCGCGCTCTCCGCTCAGCAGTCCGGCCACGGTCACCAGGCCGAGCAGCGCGCCCAGCCCCCACAGGAGGCGGTAACACCACCGTCCGGCGGGGCTGTGCCGCATCTGGATCTTCAGCCCGTCGGATATCTCCCGCCATGTCACGACGTATCTCAGCTCTACCGGCATGTCGGCGTTCATGTGCCCCCCTTGGAATGACGAGCACCGACTGTACCGGCAGCCGGTCAACGCTCGCGGGCCTCCGCGTGTGATGCGGGCGGGGGGTGGCCGCTGCGCCGCATCACGCCGCCGGGCGGTCGTCCGGGGGGACCGGCACGGCCGGGGTGAATACGGTGTTGTCGGCGGGCGCGCCCTCGTGCTCCTTGCCGTCGTCGTCCCGGTAGCGCCAGGTGAAGCGCCGGCCGCGGGCGGACGTGATGTCCGGGCCGTCCATGAGCTGGAAGTGCACATGCGGTTCCGAGGAGTTGCCCGAGTTGCCGCATTCGGCCAGCGTCTGGCCTTCCGTCACCAGGTCGCCCGCGGCTACCTTCGAGGAGTGGCGCCGCAGGTGTGCGAAGAGCGCGTACGTCCCGTCGCCCAGATCGAGAATGACGTGATTGCCCAGCAGATGGCGGGGGGCGCCGAGGGAACGGATGAAGGTCTCGGCGAGTACGTAGAACAGGCCGCCCAGCGAGGTCCGTGAGAGGTGGTCCCGCTGTGAGTCCGAGACGGCCACGACACGGCCGTCGGCGGGTGCGGACACCGGCTCGCCGAACGACGGGTAGGACTCGGGGCGCAGGGCCACCGGCCACAGCCACACGGGCTCCGGTGCCGGGCGGCGGGCGAGGTCGATGGCGTAGGTCTGGGCGAGGTTGTGGGTGTGGCTCGGCACCTTGGTCGCGGGTCCGTTACGTGCCATCCAGCGGCCGGTCACCGGGATCGCGAGGGCCAGCGGCGGGGCCTCGTCCTCGGGCGGACGCTGTCCGAGGGTCATGGCCCGGCGCATCAGGACACCGATGACCAGCAGGGCGACCCCGGTGAACCACAACGGGCCCACGCCCTGTGCGTTGACGAGGACGCACACGGCGCCCGCGGCCACCACGAGGCCGTGGCGCTTCCAGAGAGTCTGCAACATCGCGCCTTTCACGAGATGAGCTGAGTGACAGGACCTCAGCATTCCAGATCCGGGCGCAACTATCATTAGTTCTTACGTACTTGCGCAATCCCGTAGGACAGTTCTACTGTCGGCGACGACCGAGCCTCGACACGGTGGGAGCGCGCATGGGCGCCGAGGGCACGTCCCGTACGAGCACGCCGGCGGTCGCGATCGACGCCGTCGGCCTGCACCTTCCGGACCGCACCCGGTCCGTCGCGGAGCTGCCCGAACTGGCGGGCCTCACCGACGCGGACCGCCTCACCTGCCTCCGGCTCGGCATCGACACCGTGGCGGTGGCGGACGGCCTCACCGCGGCCGAACTGGCCGAGCACGCCGCGCGTGCCGCGCTGGAGTCGGCCGGTGTGCCGGCCGCCGCCCTCGGCGCGCTGATCCTGGTCGAGCCGCGCGCCCCCGAGACACTCATCAGCTCGGAGGCGACCAGACTCCAGCACGCGCTGGGCGCCGATACCGCGCTCACCTTCTCCGTCGGCGGCCTCGGCTGCGTCTCCTCCACCCCGGCCCTGCTGGCGGCGCGCGGACTGCTCGCCGCCGACCCCGGGCTCGGCCCCGTGCTCGTCGTCCACGGCAGCAAGCCCGCCGGCGAACACCGCTACCGGCACCCGGTCACCGTCAACGGCGACAGCGGACTCGCGCTGCTGCTCGGGCACCCCCGCGACGCGGCCCCGGTCCGGATACTCGACCTCGCCCAGCACACCAACGGCCGCTACTGGAACCTCTTCGGCCTGGAGTACCGCGACCGGCCCACCGCGCAGTGGCGTGAGGAGTGCACCGACCTGCCCGGCTACTCCTTCCGGCTCGCGATGGAGAGCAGACAGCGCCTCGCCGAACTGGTGGCCGGTCTGCTGACGCGCAACGGGCTCACCCCCTCGGACATCGCGGGTTACGTCAGCCAGAACCTCTCGGCCGGCGGCATGGCGTTCACCGAGGAGATCCTGGACATCACCCTGCTGCCCTCCTGCCGGGAGAACCTGCGCGGCCTCGGACACCTGGGCCCCAACGACACCTTCCTGAACCTCTCCACCGCCCTGGACCGCAAGGAGCTGGCCGAGGGAGACCTCGCCGTGCTCATCAACGTGAGTCCGGTCGCGGCGTGGAGTGTCCTACTGGCCGAGATCGGTCCGCGGAGCGGACGGGGGAGCTTCGCATGAGCGACCAGCACGAGCGGACGATCGAGGAGATCACCCGCTTCCTGACGGACGCGCTGCGCCGTCCCATCGGCCCCGACGACGACTACTTCGAACTCGGTCTGGTCGACTCGCTGTTCGCGCTGGAACTGGTCACCTACGTCGAGGAACGGTTCTCGCTGACCGTCGAGGTGGAGGACCTCGACCTGGACAGCTTCCGCACCGCCAACCGCCTCACCGCCTTCGTCCTCGGCAAGACCGGCAGTGACGAGCCCGCCCGGATCCATGCCGGCGATCACTGAGTCCGAGGACGTGACCGGGACCCCGGCCCTGGTCACGGCCGCCGCCGAACTCGCCGCCGAGGCCCGCGTACCGGCCGCCGAGTGGGACGCGCGCGGCGAGGTCCCGCCGGACGTGCTCCGGAGCCTCGCGCGGACGGGCCTGCTCGCCGCCGACCTGCCCGCACACTACGGCGGAGCCGATCTGACACCCGGTCAGCTCGGCGAGGCCGCCGCACATCTGGGCGGGGTGTGCAGCGCCCTGCGCGGCCTGCTCACCGTGCAGTCGATGGTCGCCGCCGCACTGCTGCGCTGGGGCACCCGCGAACAACGCGCCCACTGGCTGCCGCAGTTGGCCGAAGGAGCCCTGACAGCCGGTTTCGCGGCCACCGAGGACGGCGCGGGCAGCGCGCTCGGCGAGGTGCGGACGGAGATCGAGGAGTCCGGCGACGGTGCCGCCCTCACCGTCAGGGGCCGCAAGAAGTGGATCACGTTCGGCGAGTCCGCGGACGTCCTCCTGGTACTCGGCCGCTGCGCCGGCCGGCCCACCACCGTACTGGTCGAGACCGACCGGCCGGGGGTGCGCCGGGAGCCCGTCCGGGGACAGCTCGGCATGCGCGCGGCCGGGATCGCCCACGTCACCCTCGACGCCGTCCGGGTACCGGCGGACCACCGGATCGGCCCGCCGGGGGCCGGCCTGTCGCACATCGCGGCGACCGCGCTCGACCACGGCCGCTACACGGTCGCCTGGGGCTGCGTCGGCATGGCGGAGGCGTGCGTCGCCGACGCCGCCGCGCACGCCGCCGGCCGCCGCCAGGGCGGCACCCCCCTCGGCAGCCACCAGTCCGTCGGCGCGCTGCTGGCCCGGACCGCCGTACGGGCCGCCGCCGCACGCGAACTCGCCGCGCTGGCCGGCCGCGCGCGGGCCGGCGGGCCGGGGCGCGGCATCACCGAGACCATCATGGCGAAGTACGCCGCTGCCACCGCCTGCGCCGACGCCGGAAGGGACGCCGTGCAGATCCTCGGCGCCGCCGGGTGCGCGCCGGACAGCCGCGCCGGACGCCACTACCGGGACGCCAAGGTCATGGAGATCATCGAAGGAGCCCAGGAAGTGGCCGAATCCCACATAGCCGCACACCTTCTGCGCCGGTTCGGAGCGGTCGCGTGACCGCCTCGGGGAGCAGACCGACCGTCAAGTGCCTCGTCTGGGACCTCGACGACACCCTGTGGGACGGCGTCGTACTCGAAGGGGACGACCCGCGGCCCTTCCCGCAGGTGCCGACCGTGCTGCGCACCCTGGACTCCCGCGGCATCCTGCACGCCGCCGTCAGCCGCGGCGACCACGCGGTGGCCACCGCCCACCTCGACGCCTGCGGTCTCGCCGACTGGTTCTGCGCGGTGCGGATCGGCTGGGGCGACAAGGCCGCCGAGGTCCGCCACATCGCCGAGACGCTCAACATCGGCCTGGACACCGTCGCGTTCATCGACAACGACCCCGCCGAACGCGCCCAGGTCAACGCCGAACTGCCCATGGTCCGCTGCTACTCCGCCGAATTCGCCGGACAGCTCTCCGCACGCCCCGAGTTCAGCCCGGTGCACGTCACGGCGGAGGCCGCGAACCGGCGCCGGCTCTACCGTACGGAGTGGCGCCGCCGGCAGGCCGAGGAGGAGTCCGGTGGCGACCGGCGGGAGTTCCTCGCCTCACTCGGCCTCGTCATGGAGATAGCCCCGGCCACCGAGGACGACCTCGCACGCGCCAGCGAACTGACCGTCCGCACCAACCAGCTCAACAGCACCGGCCTGATCTACAGCGAGGACGAACTGCGCCGGCTCAGCGCCTCGCCCGACCACCGGATCCGGCTGGCCCGGCTCCAGGACCGTTTCGGCGACTACGGCATCGTCGGCCTCTCCGTCACGGAACTCACCCCGGACGAGTCGGTGCTGCGGCTGATGCTGATGTCCTGCCGCGTCGCCTCACGCGGCGCGAGCGGAGTGATGCTGGCCCACCTCATCCAGCAGGCCCGCGACGAGGGCCGCCGCCCGGTGACCCACTTCGTACCGACCGCCGTCAACCGCAACATGCTGGTCACCCTGCGCTTCGCCGGATTCGCACCGGTCGGCGGGAGGCCGGCCGGCGGACACCCGGACGGCGCGCGCGCGGGCGGCACGGGACCCGTGGTGCTCGAAGTGCCCCCCGGCCACCCGGACCCGGAGCCCAGCGCCCATGTCCGTCTGCTCGTCCGGAACGTGTGAGGAGACCGGAAGTGACGGACACCCAGCCGAAACCACTGCTCGACGCGTTCCTCGACACGGCGGCACGCACCCCCCTGGCCACCGCGCTCGTCATCGGCGACACCTCGCTCACCTACCGCGAACTCGCCGACGCCTCCGCCGGCCTCGCCGGGCTGCTGCGTCAGGCCGGCGCCCGTGCCGGCGGCACCGTGTGCGTCCGTCTCGAACAGAGCGCCGTCGCCGTCGCCGCCGTACTCGCCGCCCTGCGGGTGGGAGCCGCCTGGGCCGCGCTGGAACCGGACCTGCCGGTGGCCCGGCTGCGCGCCCTGCTGAACGACACCGACTGCGCCGTGGTCATCGGCACCCGCGACGACCGGGACCTGGCCGGCCTCCCGGACGCGCCGCCCCTCCTGGCCGCCGAGGACCTCGAAATCGCCGCCCTGGCCGAGGCCGGCGCCCGTGCCGCCGAGGGCCCGGCCCCCGCGACCGCCGAGACCGCGCCCGCCTATCTCATCTACACCTCGGGCTCCAGCGGCCCGCCCAAGGGCGTCCTGGTGAGCCGCGGCCAGCTCGCCGACTCCGTCCGCCCGCGCGGCACCGTCTACGGCACCGACCCGTCGGTCTTCCTCATGGCGATGCGCCTGTCCTTCGACGGCATGCTCGCCGGGATGTTCTGGTCGTTCTCCCACGGCCACACCGTGCTGCTGCCCACCGCGCGGGAACTGCGCCTGGCCCCCGAGTTCGTCCTGCTGGCCCGACGGCACCGGGCGACCCACCTCGTCGTCGTGCCCTCCTACTACCGGCTGCTGCTCGCGGACCCCGGCCGGCTCCCGGACAGCCTGCGGGTGGTGGTCGTCGCCGGCGAGGTCTGCACGCCCGAACTCGTCGCGAGCCACCGCGCCCGGCTCCCCGGCGCCCGGCTGGCCAACGAGTACGGGCCCACCGAGACCGTCGTCTCCTGCACGGTGGAGGACCGGCCCGACCCGGCGTCCGAGCGCGTACCCATCGGACGCCCCTGGCCCGGCGCCACCGCACACGTACTGGACGACAGGCTGCGCGAGGTGACGGACGGGGAGACGGGGGAGCTGTACATCGGCGGAGCCTTCGTGGCCCTCGGCTACGCCCGCGCGCCCGGGGCCACGGCGGAACGCTTCATCGCCTCCCCGTTCGGCCCGGCCGGTGCCCGGCTCTACCGCACCGGCGACCTCGCCCGCCGCGACGAGACCGGCGCCCTGCACTACCACGGCCGCACCGACCAGCAGGTGAAGATCCGCGGCGCCCGCGTCGAACTGGGGGACGTCGAGGCCGCGATCGAGGCGCACCCGGCGGTCGACCAGGCCGTCGTGGTGTGCACGGATCCCGGCGCCGACGGGCCCACCCTGACCGCCTACCTCACGCCCGCGCCGGGGCGGACGCCCCCGGACCCGCGCGAACTGCGCCGGCACTGCCGCCTCCAGCTCGTCGAACAGGCCCTGCCGACCAGCTTCGTGCCGACGGACCGGCTGCCGCTCACCTCCACCGGCAAGGTGGACCGTACGGCGCTGGCCGCCCGTGCACCCGCCGCCGGGGACCACCCCGCCCCGCCCCCGGGGGGCGACGACGGCTGGACCGGCCTCCAGAGCGTTCTGCGGACCGTCTGGGCCGACGTACTGGGGCACCGGGACGCCGGAACGGACGACAACTTCTTCGGCCTCGGCGGCAATTCGCTCAAGGTGCTGGAGCTGTACGGCGCCCTGGAGGAGCGGTGGCCGGGAACGGTCCGCGCCGGAGAGCTGTTCGACCTCACCACCATCGCCGCCCAGGCCCGCGCCATCGGGGAGCGCGTCGGGGCGGGCAGCGGGGACACCGGAGAACAGCCCCCGCCGGCAGCCCGCCGTCCCGTCCCGGTCGCCTACGAGCTGTGAAGAAGGAGAGTTCCGCGTGAAGGCGCAGACAACCGGTGCCGCCACGGCCGACATCGCGGTCATCGGCATCGCGACCCGGCTGCCCGAGGCCGCCGACCTGGCCACGCTGCGCGCCAACCTGCGCGCAGGCCGGGACTCCGTACGGCCCATTCCCCCCGAACGCGTCGCCTCCACCGGCCTCGACGCGTCGCTCGACTACCCGGACATGGGCTACGTCGACCGGATCGACCTCTTCGACCACGAGCTGTTCGGTCTCTCCCGTTACGAGGCCGAGGTGACCGACCCCCAGCACCGGCTGGCGCTGCACCTCACCCAGGAGGCCCTGGAGAACGCCGGGTACACCCCCGCCGCGCTGCGCGACAGCCGGACGGCGGTGGTCTTCAGCTCACCCGGCAACGGATATCTCCCGTTCGTGACCGAGCCGGGCACCCTCAGCCTCATGGGCAACATGCCCTTCGCCCTGCCCGCCCGGATCTCCCACCTCTTCGCCCTCACCGGCCCCTGCTACGGCGTGGACACCGGGTGCAACGGATCGCTCGTCGCCGTGCACCAGGGCTGCCGTGAACTCAGGGACGGCGAGGCGGAGTACGCCGTGGTCGGCGGCGTGAGCCTGCGGCACTTCATCGCCCCCGCGGCGGCGGCCGACGACTTCCCCGGCATCGCCTCGCCCACCGCCCGCTCCCGTGCCTTCGACGAGGCGGCGGACGGCGCGGGCGCGGGTGAGGGCGGCGCGGTACTGCTGCTCACCACCCTCGAAAGGGCCCTGGACGAGGGCGCGTTCGTCCACGCGGTGATCCGGGGCACCGCCACCGCGCACAACGGCCGTCACTCCGCCACCATCGCCACGCCCAGCGCCCGCGCCCAGGCCGATGTCATCGCACGGGCCTGGGACCGGGCCGGGCTCGACATCGGCACCGCCGGATACCTGGAGGCGCACGGCTCCGGCACCCGGCTGGGCGACGCCGTCGAGGTGGAGGGGCTGGCCCTCGCCCGGCAGGGGAAGCGCCGCCCGCTCGCCATCGGCTCCCTGAAGACCAACCTGGGCCACCTCGACCACGCGGCCGGTGTCGCCGGACTGGTCAAGGCGATCCTCAGCGTGCGCCACGGAGAGCTGTACCCGTCGCTGCACTTCCGGCAGGCCGCGGCCGAGGTCGACCTCATCGGGGCCGAGCTGGAGGTGGTGACCGCACTGCGGCCGTGGCGGACCGACGGCGTGCGGCGGGCGGGCGTCAGCTCCTTCAGCCTCGGGGGCGTCAACGCCCACTGCGTGGTCGAGGAACCGCCCGCGCTCCCCGCCGCCCCGCCGGACGGGGCACCGCGGGTGGTCGGTGTCTCGGGCCGCACCGAAGCCGATCTGTACGCGCTGTGCGAGCGGCTCTCGGTGGAACTGCGCACCAGCGCGCTCCCGTTCCAGGACATCGCCCGCACCCTGAACACGGGACGCGAACACCACCCCTTCCGCGTGGGCGTGGTGGCCGACGGGACGCGCCGGCTCGCCACCGGACTGGCCGCCGCGGTCACCTGGGGCCGGCTCGCCCCGGTCTCCGCACCGCCCGCCCGGCCCCGTGTCGTCCTCCTGCTCTCCGGCGACGCACGGCCCCCCGCCACCGCGGACGTGCCCGCCCCCCTCCCCGAGACCCTGCGGGTCCCGGCCGCCCACGCCGACGCCGTACGCGGGCAGCTGGCCGCACACGCCGCGCTCGTCCGGGCCGGGATCGCCCCGGACGGGCTGATCAGCTCCGGAGTCTCCCGCTACGCGGTCCGCCACCTGAACGGCACCCTGACCGAGGACGACATCGGCGCTCTCGCGAGCGGCGACATCAGCGTCTCGCCCGTGGACCCGGACCGCCTCCGGGCCGCCGCGGACGAACAACTGGCCCTCGGACCCGTCGCGTTCGTCGAACTCGGCAGCAGCGGTGAGCTGAGCGGCCTCCTCGCGGACCACCTGGCCGGCCGTCCCGGCGCCGAGGTCCTCACGGCCGGACCCGGGACCGACGGTGTGCTCGGCGTCCTGGCGCGGCTCTACGAACTGGGACACGACCCCGACTGGGCCGCGCAGACACCTCCGGGGCGCCGGGTGCCGCTGCCGGGCCCGCCGTTCCGGGGCGTCCCCTGCTGGGCACGGCGTACCGGTGAGCCGGTCAGGGCGCCCGCCGCCGCTCCGCCGGACACGGCGGAGACCCGCGGGGACGCGGCCGTACGGAAACCCGCCGGGGGACCGCCGTTGCCCGACCGGGACCTCCCGGCCCGGCCCGCGGACCCGGCGCCCGCCCCCGCCGCCCCCGCCGTCCCCTCGCCACCCGTGACGGCCACCGCTCCCGAGCCGCCCGCCGTGCTCCAGCCGCGCGGCGAAGGCACGGCGCCCGAGCCGGCCGTCACTGCCTCCGACGGGCCCGCCACCGCGTCCCGGCCGACCGCCGGCACGGACACCGGGGCCGAGGTGCTGCCCTGGCTGCGCGAGACCCTCGCCGAACTGCTCTACGCGGACGCCGTCGCCCCCGACGACGACTACTTCGCCATCGGCGGCAACTCCATCATCGCCCTGCTCCTCCTCAAGCGCGTCGAGCAGCGCTACGGCGTCAGCCTGCGCATGATCGACGTCTACGACCACCCCGCCGTCGCCGATCTGGCCTCCGCCGTACAGGCCGATCTGACACCGTCCGCCGGCCCGGACCCGGCCCCCGGACCCCGGCCGGCCGTACCCGGCGAGGAGACCGACGCCCTCCCGCCGATCCGGCGGACCGACGCCCTGGTTCTGTCCTACGGGCAGGAGCGCATGTGGTTCCACCACCAGCTCGACCCGGGCACCACCCTCTACAACCTCCCGGGCGCCTCCCGCCACAGCGGCCCAATCGACCCCGAAGCCATGCGGCTGTCCTGGGAGGACCTGGCAAAGCGCCACGAAGTCCTGCGGTCGAACTTCGTCTCGGTCGACGGCCGCGCACGGCTCGCCGTCCGGCCCGAACTCGGCGACTTCTTCCGCTACGAGGACCTGACGGGGCGCCACGACGCCGAGCGCACCGCCCGCGAGATCATCCGCGTCGAGTCCGAGCGCTCCCTCGACGTCGAACGGGACCCGCTGGTCCGCGTCACCCTGATCCGCCTGGCCCCCGACGACCACCTCTTCTGCTGGCTGACCCATCACGCGGTGAACGACGGATGGGCGCCACAGATCCTCATGCGCGAGCTGATGGAGTTCTACCAGGCACGCTGCGAAGGACGGGAGCACCGTGCCGAGCCGCTGCCCGTGCAGTACCGCCACTACGCGCACTGGCAGCGCGAGCTGATGGAACACGGGCTGCTCGAAGGCCAGTTGAGCTACTGGAAGGAACGGCTCACCGACCCACCCGTGCTGCGGCTGCCCACCGACCGACCGCGCGCCGCGCGGATGGACTTCGCGGGCGCCGCCCACGGCCTGACCGTCCCGCCCGAGCTGGTCGACCGGCTCCGCAAGGTCGGTGTCGAGGAGTCGGCCACGCTCTTCACCCTGCTGCTCACCGGTCTCACCATGACCCTGTCCCGGTGGGCGGACCAGCGGGACATCGTGGTCGGGACCCCCACGATCGGCCGGACGCGTCCCGAACTGTGGGGTCTGCTCGGCTTCTTCAACAACACCATCGCGCTGCGCTCTGACCTCTCCGGGGACCCGGACTTCCGCACGCTGCTGCGCCAGGTGCGCACCGGTGTGATCGACGGACTGGAGAACCAGGAGATCCCCTTCGACGCGGTGGTGCGCGAGGTGGCCCCCGAACGCGGCCCGGCCCGTAACCCGATCTTCGACGTCATGTACGTCCACCAGACCCTGCCACCGCACTTCGTCTTCGGCGAGAGCCTGTTCGGCCCGGCGGTGGACGAGGAGGGCGGGCCGCTGTTCCCCGGCCTCCCCCCGGGGACGTCCAAGTTCGACATCTCGGTCGTCGTGGGGGAGCGCGCCGGGGCCGACGACCTCGACGTGGTGGTGGAGTACAGCACCCATCTCTTCGACCGGGGCACCATCGCGGCGATCACCGCCTCCTGGGTCGACCTGCTGTGGGCGGCGACCGGTGACCCCGGTCTCCCGCTCTCCGCGCTGCCGGGCAGGCCCGCCGGCCACGCGGGGGCCGTCGAGTCCGGCCCGCGCCCCTTCGAACTGCCCACCGACCGGCCGCGCCCCCAGGACGGCGGCGACGGTACGACGGCCCGTCACGAGGTCCCGTTGCCCGGCGGCCTCGCCCCGGGACTCGACGACGCGGGGCTGCTGGCCGTACTCGTCGCCCTGCTCACCGGGCGCGCCGAGTCCGACGAACTGCTGCTCGGCCTCGTCCGGCCGGACTCGGCGCCGCTGCCCCTGCGGATCGACGTGGCCGACGAGCTCCCGTTCACCGAACTCACCGGCCGGATCGCCCGGTTGTACGCGGAAGCCGAGGCCGGAGCCGGAGCGAGGACCGGGCCGCCGCCGGGGGAGACCCCGCCCTTCGACATCACCGCGGACCTCCGGGGCGCCGGAGGTGCGGCCGACGGCCCCACCCCCGACCTGCACTGGATCGTCGCCGGCCACTGGATCGCCGTCGACTACCGCACCGAATTGTTCGACGAGGCGACGGTTCTCGCCCTGGCCGACGAATTCGTCACCCTGGCGCGCGCCGCGGCCGCGTCCGCCGAATGACAGCGCGAGCGTGCACCGAACGGGAAGGAACCACACGCGTGGTCGAGAGCAAGGACAGTGAGCCGGACACGGCCGGGATCCCGGTGGGCGTCGTCGGAGCGGGCACCATGGGCGTCGGAGTCGCCCAGTGCTTCGCGGCGGCCGGCCATCCCGTCGTGGTGGTCGACCCCGACCCGGCGGCCCGCGCCAGCGGTCCGGAGCGGCTGCGCGCCGGGATCCGCGCCGCACGGCTGCTCCGCCGGCAGGACCCCGGCCCCGCCGAGCGGCGCGTGAGCTGGGCGGCGGACACGGCCGCCCTCTCCGACGCCCTCTTCGTGGTGGACTGCGCCCCCGAACGCGTCCCGGTCAAGGCGAAGATCTTCCGCGCCCTGGACCGCACATGCCCCGCCGACGCGGTGTTCGCCTCGTGCACCTCCGCGATTCCGGTGCGCCACCTCGGCTCCTGCACCGACCGGCCGGCGAACGTCATCGGGACCCACTTCATGAACCCGGCGCCGCTCAAGGACACCGTCGAGGTCGCCACCGCCGCGTCCACCGGCGCGGACACCGTACGCCGGACCCTGGACGTCCTGGCCGGCCTCGGCAAGAAGGCGATCGTGGTCGGTGACGGTCCGGGCTTCGTCAGCAACCGCGTGCTCATGCTGACGGTCAACGAGGCGGCGGCCGTCGTGGAGGCGGGCACCGCCGACTCGGACACCGTGGACCGGGTCTTCAAGGACTGCTTCGGGCACGCCACGGGGCCGCTGCGCACGGCCGACCTGATCGGCCTCGACACCGTCGTCGACACGCTGGCCGTGCTGCGCGAGTTCACCGGCGACGACCGGTTCCGCCCCACACCACTGCTGTCGAAGCTGGTCGCCGAGGGAAGCGTCGGCAGAAAGGCCGGCCGCGGCTTCCACAACTACCCGTCGCCCCCGTCCACCCGAATGCGGCCCGCAGGAGCTGACAGTCATGTCTGAGTACGACAGCACCTGGACATCCGACGCGGGTCTCGTCGCGGAGGCCGTGGACATCCACGGCCCGGTGGACGTGACCGTCCTCCAGGACGCGATACGCCAGGTGACCGGCGAGGCGGAAGCCGTACGTCTGCGTGCGGCCGACGGCACCGAAGCCACCGGAGGCCGCGCGGAGTTCACCGACGGCGGGAGCCTCCCGCTGACCATGGTGGACCTGGCCGACGAAACCGACCCGGCCGCCGCGCTCGACGTCTGGCTGCGGGACGCGACGGCGCCTGGCCGGGACACGTCACGCTCCTCGCAGGCCCTGATCAGGCTCGCGGACGACAGGTTCACCTGGTTCCACGGCCACCCCCGGCAGGCCGTCGACACCCACGGCTGCGCCCTCGTCAGCCGCCGTGCCGCCGAGATCTACACCTCGCTCGTGGCGGGCCGGCCCGCCACCGAGGGCGCCCTCCCGCCACTCGCCCGGCTCACCGCGGCCGAGGCCGCCTACCGGGCCTCACCGGACGCCGAGGCGGACGCCGCCTTCTGGCGCGGACGCCTCGCCGGTCTGACGCCCTCCGGGCCGGCCCCGGCACCGCGGCCCGCACCGACGCCGGCCGGTCCCCACGGGCGGACCCCGGACCTGGAGTCGGTACGGGCGGCGGCCCGTTACTGCGGTGCCCACCCGCGATCGGTCCTGATCGCCGCCGTCGCCGCCCATCTGCACCGGACCACCGGTACGACCGACGTGGTCCTCGGACTGCCCGTGGACGGCCGTTTCGAGCGCGCCCTCCAGCGCGTACCGGGCGCCGCCGAGGACATCGCCGCGCTCCGCCTCGACATCACGCCGGACACCCCGTTCGCGGAACTCGTCCGGCAGGTCGCCCGCGAATCGCGCCGGGTCCGGCGCCATCAGCGGTTCCGGCACACCGAGGTCTGCCGCGCGCTCGACGCGACCGGTACCGGCGAGAGGCTGTACGACGCGATCGCGGACGTACCGGACCCGGCCCCGGCGCTGCGCTTCGGCGACCACCGGGCGGTCCGCCGCGGGCCGGCCGGCGGGCCGTCCGCCGTTCCGAGGTTCCTGCTGGACGAGGACCCGGACGGCCGGACCCTGCGTGTGGCCGTCCCGGGACCGGCGGAGGGCCGGTCGGCGACCGGACCGGACGCAGACGCCCGGCAGCTCGGCTCGTTCCTGTCCGCCGCGGTCGCGGCGCCGGGCCACACACTGGCCGCACTGGCCGCACCGTCCGCCGGGGCACCGGCCGGCACGCCCACCCCGGTACCGGCCGCCCCGGCGCGGACAGTCCCCGAGGACACGCTCACATCCGTGCTGGACGCGGCGGCGCGGCGCCACCCGGACGCCGTCGCCGTACGCGACCGGAACGGGGAGCTGACCTACCGCCGGCTCCACGAGCGGGCCAACAGGCTGGCCCGGCTGCTCATCAGCCGCGGCGCGGGTCCCGAGCGGCTGGTCGGGCTGCTGCTGCCCCGGACCACCGACATGCTCGTGGCGATGCTGGCGGTCCTGAAGTCCGGCGCCGCGTATCTGCCGCTCGACCCGGCCTACCCCGACGAGCGCCTCCGCTTCGTGGTCGGCGACGCCCGGCCGTCCTGTCTGCTCACCGACACGGCCCACGCCGACCGGGACCTCGGCACACCCGCCGGCCCGCTGGTCGTCCTGGACGACGAGCCGGTCCGGGCGGAACTGTCGTCCGCCGCGTCGCACGACATCACCGACGGCGAACGCACCGCGCCCCTGACGCCCGGTCACCCGGCCTACGTCATCTACACCTCCGGATCCACCGGCGCCCCCAAGGGCGTCGTCGTGACCCACCGCAACGTGCTGCCCCTGCTCGCCTGGGCCGAGGAGGAACTCGGCGCGGAGGCGCTCGCGCACAGTCTCGCCGCCACCTCGTTCAGCTTCGACGTGTCCGTGGCCGAGGTGTTCCCGCCACTGGCCACCGGCGGCACGGTCGAGGTCGTACGGAACCTGCTCTCGCTCCTGGACGACGAACCGCCCCGCTGGTCCGGCGGTCTCGTCTGCGCGATTCCCTCCGCGCTCGGCAAGCTGCTGGACCGGACGAGCCTCGACCTGTCGGCCCGCGCCCTGGCCCTGGGCGGCGAGGCCCTGCCCGCCGGCCTCGCCGACCGGGTGGTCCGGACGATGCCCGGCACCCGGCTGTTCAACGCCTACGGGCCGACCGAGGCCACCGTGTACGCCACCGCGTGGCGGGCCGACGCCGACCCGGACACGGGGGCGCCGCCCATCGGCCGGCCGCTGCGCCACGTCCGCGCCTATGTGCTCGACGACGCCCTGAAGCAGGTCGGGGAGGGCGCGACGGGGGAGCTGTATCTGGCGGGCGAGGGACTGGCCCGCGGCTATCTGGGCCGTCCGGGGCTGACCGCCGAACGCTTCCCGGCCGACCCCTTCGGTCCGCCGGGCACCCGGATGTACCGCACCGGGGACACGGTCCGCCGGCGGTCCGACGGGCAGCTCGACTTCCTCGGGCGCGCGGACGAGCAGGTGAAGATCAACGGCTTCCGGGTGGAGCCCGGAGAGGTGGAGGCGACCCTGGCCCGCCACCCCCGGGTCGCCGAGGCGATGGCCGTCGTACGCACCGACCACGCGGGCGACGCCCGGCTGATCGCCCATCTGGTGCCCTCCGACGCCGCCGCGCCGCCCGTGCCGCAGGAACTGCGCGCCTGGCTCGCCGAACGCCTTCCGGCGCATCTGGTACCGGCCGAACTCCGGCTCACCGGCGCCCTGCCCCGTACCCCCAACGGCAAGCTGGCCCGCGAGAGCGACCCCGCTCCGCTCGCCGCGCCCCCGGCCGCCCCCGCCCCCGTTCCCGTTCCGGAGCCGGAGCCGGTGGACGAGGCCCCCGCCTCCCGCGAGGACCTGGTGGCCGCCGCCTTCGCCGAAGTGCTGCGCGAGTCCGACGTACCGCGCGACAAGAGCTTCTTCGACCTCGGCGGCGACAGCATCATGTCCATCCAACTGGTCAGCCATCTGCGCCAGTCGGGCCTGGTCCTGATCCCGCAGGACATCTTCGAGTACAAGAACGTCCAGGCACTCGCCCGGGTCGCGCGGGAGACCGGACGGCAGAACACCGGCGGCTCCGCCGCCGCCGTGGGCGACGTACCCCTCACCCCGATCATGCACTGGCTGCGCGACCAGGGCGGGCCCGTCGACGGCTTCCACCAGGCCGTACTCCTCCGGGTCCCCGGCGGCCTGCGCGAGTCGTCGCTGACCTCGGCCGTCCAGTCGCTGATCGACCACCACGACGCCTTCCGGCTCCGCCTCGACCGCTCGGCACCCGACTGGTCGCTGGAGGTGCGGCCGGTCGGCAGCGTCCCGGCCGGCGACCGCGTGCGCCGCGTGCCCGCCGAGGGGCTCTCCGGGGACGGCCTGCTGCGCGTGCTGGCCCGCGAGACCCGGCGGGCACAGACCGAACTCGACGTGCGGAACGGCCACATGGTGCGGGTGGTCTGGTTCGACGCCGGCCCGCGGACCCCCGGCCGGCTCCTGTTCATGGCCAACCACCTGGCCTGCGACGGCGTCTCCTGGCGCGTCGTGGTGCCCGACCTGGTCGGCGCGTACGACGACGCCGCGGCGGGCCGCACCCCCCGCCTGCGTCCGGTCGAGACCTCCCTGCGCCACTGGAGCCGCGCGCTCCAGGAGCAGGCGCGCACCCCGGAACGGCAGGCCGAACTGCCCCTGTGGGAACGGATGCTGGACGTACCGGGCCCCCGCTTCGCCAGCCGCCCCCTGGACCCCGCCCGCGACACCACCGGCACCGCCCGCTCCCGGACGGTCGTCTACGGCGCCGAACGGGCCCGCCACCTGTTCACCACCATCCCGGCGGCCTTCCACTGCGAGATCAACGACGTACTGCTGACGGCGCTCGCGCTGGCCGTGCAGCGGTGCGTGGGCACCACCGAGGACGTGGTGATCGACGTCGAGGGCCACGGCCGCGAACCCGTCGTGCCCGGCGCCGACCTGTCGCGCACCATCGGCTGGTTCACCAGCATGTACCCGGTGCGCATCGCGCCCGGCGTCCCGCTCCCCGACGGGTCGGTGCCCTCCGGCGGAGACCTCGGCCGGGCCCTGCGCGGGGTGAAGGAACAGCTGCGCGCCATCCCGGACAAGGGCATCGGCTTCGGCATGCTCCGCTACCTCGACCCGGAGACCGGGCCCCGGCTGGCCACCGCCGAGCCCCGGCACATCGGCTTCAACTACTTCGGCCGCTTCCTCCTGCCCTCCGAGGGCGGGGAACAGGACTGGTCACCCGCGCCCGAGACGGGCATGACCGCCGGCGCCGACGCCGGGATGCCGCTGGACCACCCGCTGTCCGTCAACGCCCTCACCGAGGACACCGCGGACGGCACCGCGCTGCGCATCGCGTTCTCCTGGGCGGAGGGAGCCGTCGACGACGAGCGGGTCGACGAACTCGTCGACCACTGGTTCGAGTTCCTGGACGCCCTGGCCGCGCACGCGGCCGAGCCGGGCGCCGGCGGCCGTACCCCGTCCGACTTCCCGCTGGTCCGGCTCGACCAGCCGGCGATCGAGCGGCTGGAGAGCGACCACCCCGGCCTGGACGAGATACTGCCGCTCTCCTCCCTCCAGCAGGGCATGCTCTACCACCTGCTCCTCAACTCCATGAACACCCCCGGGGACGGCGACCCCGAGGACGTCTCGCACTCCCTCTACACCATCCAGTTCTGGCTGGAACTGGAAGGGACGCTGGACACCACGGCCATGCGGGGCGCCTTCCGCGACCTCCTGGACCGCCACCGCAACCTCGGTGCCGCCTTCGTGCACACCGGACTCCCGCAACCCGTCCAGATCTTCCGCCCCGGCATGGACGTGCCCTGGCAGGAGGTGGACCTGAGCGGCCCGACGGAGGAGGAACGCGAGCGCGAGGTCGAAATCCTCCTGGAGAACGAACGCTCCAGGCCCTTCGAACCGGCCCGTCCGCCACTGCTGCGCCTGCTGCTGATCGACCTCGGCGCCGACCGCAGGCGCCTGGTGCTCTCCACCCACCACATCCTGCTGGACGGCTGGTCACTGCCGATCATCATCGGCGAACTCTTCACCCACTACCGGGCACGGGTCACCGGGACACCGCACGCGCTGCCCACCGGCACCCCGTTCCGCGAGTACGCCAACTGGCTCTCGCGCGTGGACGGCGAGGCGGCCGAGGCCGCCTGGCGCACCGCGCTGGCGGGCTTCACCCCCACCAAGGTCGGGAACCCGCGGCCCGGCGAGCCCGTACCGTCGAGGCATCTGCGCACCTCGCTCGGCGAGGACGTCACCGCGGCGCTCGTGGGCACCGGCCGGCGGTACGGGGTGACGCTCGCGACCGTGCTCCAGACCTGCTGGGCCATCCTCCTCGCCGAGGAGACCGGCCGTCAGGACGTCGTGTTCGGCTCCGTGGTCTCCGGCCGGCCCGCCGAACTGCCCGGTGTGGAAGCGATGGTGGGACTGTTCATCAACACCGTGCCCACCCGGGTGCGGCTCGACCCGGCCGAGTCGCTCGGTTCCCTCTTCGTACGGGTCCAGAACGAACAGGCCAAGCTCCTGCCGTACCAGCATATCAGCCTGACCGACATCCGCCGCATCACCGACAGCGGCGACATGTTCGACACGATGATGTCCTTCGCCAACTACCCCTTCGACGGCGAGTCGCTGCGCCGCCCCGCCCCCGGCCTGGAACTCATCCGTGCCTCGGGCGAGGACCGGCAGCACTACCCGCTTGGCGTGGTCCTCAGCCACCGTGACGACGTCCTGAGCCTCCAGATCGAGTACCACCCCCACCTCATCGACCCGGACCGCGCGAACGACCTGGTCGACCGGTTCGCCGCCCTGCTGACCCGCAGCGCGCACGCGCCGCACAGCGTCCTGGGCGAACTCCGCTCCGCCGACCTGCTCGTGGACGGGGCCGCGGACGTCCCCGCCGCCGCCCTCCCGGAGCCCGGCCCGTCCGCACTCGGCGCGGGCACGGGCGTACTCCTGCCGCTGCGGGAGGAGGGCGGTCGCCCACCGCTGTTCTGCGTGCACCCCGCGGCCGGTATCGCCTGGTCCTACGCCGGGCTCAGCGGGCCCCTCGGCGCCGACCAGCCGCTCTACGGACTCCAGGCACGCGGCCTGGACGGATCACGGGTACTGCCGGGAACGGTCGCCGAGATGGCGGCGGACTACGTGGCCCAGCTGCGCACCGTGCAACCGGCCGGCCCCTACCACCTCCTCGGATGGTCGTTCGGCGGGATCGTCGCGCACGAGATGGCCGTACAGCTCCAGCGGGCGGGGGAGGAGATCGGGCTGCTGGCCGTACTCGACGCGATACCCGACGCCCCCGCGAAGGCGGACGGCACCGGCGACGGGAACGACGTCGCGGGCGCACCCGGACCGGACGACGGCGCGGACGCGGCCGTCCGGTTCGGCCCGGACCACGTGATGCGCACCATCCTCCAGTTCTTCGGCTACGATCCCGAGATCTGGGCCGAGGGCGAGATGACCTATCCGCGGTTCCTGGAGATCAGCCGCGCCTACCCCGGTCTGCTCGCCACGTTCGACGAGGCGATGATCGAGACGCTCTGCCGCGTCTACACCAACAACGCCGTCCTCTCCCACGAGCACACCCCGTCCCGCTACACCGGAGACCTGCTGGTCTTCACCGCCCTCGAAACCTCCGCCGACGAGGCCGCACACCAGTGGGAGCCCTACGTCGACGGCGGAAAGCCGGACGTGCGCGCCGTGGAGTGCCCGCACGCCGAGATGGGCCGCCCCGGCCCGCTGGCGGAGATCGCCGAGATGCTCGCCCCCGCGCTGCGCGGCCGGCCCACCGGGTCGGAGGTGACCGGGTGACCCTGCCGGACGGCTCCCGTCCGGTGCCCCTGACCTCGGCCCAGCGCGGCATCTGGCTGGGCGACCGGCTCGCGGATCCGGGGCGCTACCACGTGGGTCTGAGCCTCGACATCACGGGGCCGCTGGATCCGTACCTGTTCGAGGCGGCCTTCGGCGCGGCCGTCGCCGAGACCGCGCCGCTGCGGGCCAGGTTCACCGCCGGCGACGACGGCGAGCCGCTCCAGTGGGACGGCCCGCCGCCGGCGTACACCGTCACCCACGCCGACCTGCGGGCCGAACCGACCCCGGCCGTCGCGGCCATGGCGTGGATGCGCGCCGACGTGGCCCGGCCGTTCGACCTCGGCGCGGGGCCGCCGTTCCGGACCGCGCTGCTGCGCCTGGCCGACGAACGGTTCTGCTGGTACGTCGCCTGCCACCATCTGGTGCTCGACGGCCTGGGCAGCGCCCTGCTCGCGCGCCGGGTCGGCCGGCTCTACGCGGCCCTGGAGCGCGGCGAGCGGCCGACACCCGCCGCGCACGATCCGGAGGCGCTGCTGACCTCGGAACGCGCCTACCGCGCCTCGTCCGAGGCGCCGGCGGACCGTGACTTCTGGAAGTCCCGGCTGGCCGGGCTCACCCCGGTCCGCCACCCCGGCACCGCCGGCGGCCTCGCGGTGCGCGGCGGCGCCCGCCTGCCCGCCGCCGGTCTGGCCGCACTGCGCACCACCGCACGCCGGTTCGGTGTGCGGTGGCCGGTGCTGGCGACGGCCGCCGGAGCGCTGCTCGCGCACGTACGCGCCGGCGCGGGAGCCTCCGGGGAGGTGGTGCTGGGCCTGCCCGTCACCGCGCGCGACCGGGCCGCGTCCCTGCTGGCCGCCGGTACCGCGTCGAACATCCTGCCGCTCCGCACCCCGGTCCACGCCCACCGGCCGGCGAGCGACCTGGTGCGCGCGCTGGCCGGCGAGATGGACGCGGTGCTGCCCCACGGGCGGTACCGGTACGAGGAACAGCTGCGCGACCTCGGTCTGACCGGCTCGGGCGGTGCGCTGTACGGCCTGGCCGTGAACCTGCTGACCTTCAGCTACGGACGCGACTTCGCCGGCCGCCCCGCCGCGATGCGCAACGTCGCCATCGGGCCGGTCCAGGACCTCTCCGTCACGGTGTACCCGGACGAGCGGCGCGGCGGACTCCGTATCGACCTGGACGCCGACCCCGCCCGGTACGGCCACGCCGAGGCCGCCGCCGAGGCCCGCCGCTACGCCAGGCTGCTGCACCGGCTGGCCGCCGACCCGGCGGGCGATCTGCGCGACAGCGCCCACCTGTCCGCCCGCGAACGCCGCCGCCCGGCCCCCGGAGCGGACAGCCCGCCGGCCGCCGCCCCCACGACACTGCCCGTGCTGTTCGAGCGGGCCGCGTCCCGCTTCCCCGACGCGGTGGCCGTCCGGGACGCCGGCACCGCCCTGCGCTACCGCGAACTCGACGCCCGAGCCAACCGGCTGGCCCGTGCCCTGCTGCGGCGCGGCGCGGGACCGGGCCGGTACGTCGCCGTACAACTCCCGCGCTCCGTCGACCTGGTGACCGCGCTCGTCGCCGTGGCCAAGTCCGGGGCCGCCGCGGTGCCCGTCGACCCGGACTGGCCGGCCGAACGGATCCGGCTGATCCTGGACGGCGCCCGCCCGGTCCATGTGCTGACACCCGGCGAGCTGACCGCCCTGCTCGCCACCACGGACGACACCACGAACCCCACCGACGCCGACCGCGGAACCCCGCTGCTGCCCGCGCACCCCGCCTACGTGATCCACACCTCGGGTTCGACGGGCCGGCCCAAGGGGGTCGTCGTCCCGCACGAGGGACCCGTGGCGCTGCTCACGGAGACCGCCTCCCGCTTCGGATTCGGCGCGAGCGACGTCTGGACGCTCTTCCACTCCTGCGCCTTCGACTTCTCCGTCTGGGAGCTGTGGGGCGCGCTGGCGCACGGCGGGCGGCTCGTCGTCGTCCCGCGCGACGTGGCCCGCTCACCCAGAGCCTTCCTCGACCTCCTGGTCCGCGAGCGCGTGACCGTGCTGAACCAGACCCCGTCCGCGTTCGCCGCCCTCGACCACGCCGACGCCGAGGAACCGGCGCGCGGCCGTCAACTGGCCCTGCGCTGGGTGATATTCGGAGGGGACGCGCTGCTGCCGCGAACCCTGCGCGACTGGTACCGCCGCCACGGACCGGACACCGACCCGCCCACCCTCGTCAACATGTACGGCATCACCGAGACCACCGTCCACGCCACCCGCATCGACCTGACCGCCGCCCACGCCGGAGACGGCGGGAGCCCGATCGGCACGGCCCTCCCCGGCACCCGGCTCCATGTCCTGGACGACAGCCTGCGACCCGTACCACCCGGTGTCACCGGCGAGTTGTACGTCGGCGGCCGGGGCCTCGCCCACGGCTACCTCCGGCGGCCGGGGCTCACCGCGGGACGGTTCGTCGCCGACCCCTTCGGCCCGCCCGGCTCGCGCCTCTACCGGTCCGGCGACCTGGTCCGGTGGACGGCGGACGGCACCCTCCAGTACCTGGGGCGCGCCGACGACCAGGTGAAGATCCGCGGCTACCGCGTCGAGCCCGCCGAGATCGAGGCCGCGCTGCTGGCCCTGGACGCGGTGTCCGGCGCCGCCGTCACCGCCGTCCGCGCGACCCCGGACGCGGAACCGCGCCTGGTCGGGTACGTCGTCGCACACCGCACCGGCTCCGCGCCGGACCTCACCGACCGGCTGCGCCGCGAGCTGCGCGCGCGTCTGCCCGCCCATCTCGTGCCGGCCCGACTGGTACGCGTCGCCGCCCTGCCCATGACGGCGAACGGCAAACTCGACCGCACCGCCCTGCCCGTACCCGCTCCCGGTGAACCCGCGCCGGACGGGGCCGGGACCGGCGGCCGGGACCTCCCGGTGTTCGCCACACCGCTCGAGAAGGACGTGGCCGCGCTCTTCTCCGAACTCCTCGGAGCGGCCACGGTCCACCCGGACGGCGACTTCTTCGACCTCGGCGGCGACAGCCTGCGCGCCGCCCGGCTGGCCGCCCGCATCCGGACCGCGCACCACGCCGACCTCGACGTCCGCGACATCTTCGACCACCCCACCGTCACCGCCCTGGCGGCCCGGGTGGCCCGGTGCGCCCCCGCACGGGCCACGGAGCGCTCACCGTCCGGCCGCCCGGACCGCATCCCCCTCTCCCACGGGCAGCGACGGCTGTGGTTCCTGCACCGCCACACCGGTGCCGACGTGACCTACAACGTGCCCCTGACCGTGCGCCTCACCGGCTCCCTCGACCGGGCCGCCCTCGCGGCGGCGCTGGGCGACGTGACCGACCGGCACGAGATCCTGCGCACCGTCATCGAGGAGGAGGACGGCCGTCCCCACCAGCGGGTCCTGCCCCCCGGGCCCGGCCGCCCCCGCCTCGTGGAGACGGCCACCACCGCCCGCGAACTGCCCGCCCTGCTGTCCCGGGCCGCACGGCGCGCCTTCCGGCTCGACCTCGAACCGCCGCTCAGGGCCGAGCTGTTCACCACCGGAGCGGGCGACGTACAGACGCTGCTGCTCCTGCTGCACCACATCGCCTGCGACCACGCGTCGCTCGCCCCGCTGGCCGCCGATCTCGAAACCGCCTACCGCGCCCGGCTGCGCGGTACCGCGCCCACCGGGCTACCGCCGCTGCCCCGCCAGTACGCCGACTTCGCGCTCGCCCGCCACACGGACACGGACGGCGGGGGAGGCCCCGTGGCGGAGGGGGCGGGCGCCCTCGCCCACTGGGTCCGCGCGCTCGACGCGCTGCCGTCCCGCATCGCCCTTCCCACCGACCGCACCGCGCCGCCGACGGACGAGGGGGCCACCGTCGCCTTCCGGGTCCCCGCCGGCCTGCACCGCCGCCTCGCCCGGCTCGCCACCACCGAACGCGCCAGCATGTTCATGGTCGTCCACACCGCGCTCGCCGTACTCCTCACCCGCCTCGGCGCCGGCACGGACATCCCGGTCGCCACCGCCGTCGCCGACCGGCCCGACCCCCGTCTCGACGCCCTTGTCGGCTTCTTCGTCAACACGCTCGTCCTGCGCACCGACACCTCGGGCGACCCCACCTTCCGGGAGCTCCTGGGCCGCGTCCGCACGGCCGACCTCGCCGCCTTCGCCCACCAGGACGTCCCGTTCGAGCACGTCGTGGAGGCGCTCGCCCCGCACCGTCCCGAGAGCGGCCCGCCCCTCTTCCAGGTGATGCTGGTGGTCACACCGCCGCCCCCCGGTCGGCTCGACCTGCCCGGTCTGCGCGCCGAGGTGACCATGGTCGGCACCGGCACCGCCAAGTGCGATCTCGCCTTCAGCCTCTACGAGCACCGCGACCCCCAGGGCACCGGGCAGGGGCTGGAGGGCGTACTCGAGTACCGCACCGCCCTGTTCGGGCCGGACACCGCCCGAGCGCTGGGCGAACGCCTGGTCCGGCTGCTCGCCCGGATGGCCGACGGCCCCGACACCCCCGTCCGCCGGGCCGACCTGCTCGACCCCGCCGAACGCCGGGCGCTGCTGCACGGGTGGGGCGCGACACCGGCCAGGCCCCGCCCCGCCGACGGGACCGCCGGCGGTGTCCCCGGGCGGATCGCCGGGCACACCCGCCGGAACCCGGACGCCGTGGCACTGCGCTCGGACGCGGAAAGCCTCACCTACCGGGAACTCCAGGCCCGTTCCGACCGGCTGGCCGCCCATCTCACCGCCGCCGGCGTGGGCCCGGAGACACCCGTCGCCGTACTCATGGAGCGCGGCGTGCTGTACGCCGTCACCGCGCTCGCCGTCCTCAAGAGCGGCGGCGTCTACGTACCGCTCGACAGCCGCGCGCCCCGTGCGCGGCAGACGCGCGTCATCACCGAGGCCGGAGCCGGCGTGCTGGTCGTCGGTCCCGGACTCCCGCCGGGGGAGCGGCCCGAGGGCGCGCCCGCGGTCCTCGACGCCGCCGACGCCCTGGCCGCGCCGCCCCCACCGCGTACCGCGCCACCGGCCGCGCCCCTCGATCCCCGCCGGCTGGCCTGCGTCATCTTCACCTCCGGATCCACCGGAGTCCCCAAGGGCGTCGCCATCACCCACGGCGGCATCCTCGACCTCGCCGACGACGCGTGCTACGAACCCACCACCGCCCGGCGCATGGTGATGCACTCCCCGCACTCCTTCGACGCCTCGACGATGGAACTGTGGGTGCCACTGCTCAACGGCGGCGAGACCGTCGTCGCCCCACCGGGAGAACTGGATCTGCTGACCCTGCGGCGGCTGATCGCCGACACCCGCCCCACCAGCCTGTGGCTGACCGCCGGACTCTTCCAACTGGCCGCCGAGGAGGACCCGGCGTGCCTGAGCACCCTCGACGTCGTGTGGACCGGCGGCGACGTGGTCTCCGCCCGCGCCGTCCGCACGGTGCGGCGCCACTGCCCCGGCACCGGCATCGTCAACGGCTACGGCCCGGCCGAGATGACCACCTGCGCCACCTGGCACCAGGTCACGGACGCGGACCTCGCCGACCCGGCGGCCCGGCGGGGCATCCCGATCGGCCGCCCGCTGGACGGCGGCCGGAGCTATGTGCTGGACACCGGGCTCCAGCCCGTCCCCGCCGGGGTGACGGGGGAGCTGTACCTCGCCGGCACCGGTGTCGCCCGCGGCTATCTCGGCCGTCCCGCGCAGACCGCCGAGCGCTTCGTCGCCGACCCCTTCGGCCCGCCCGGCGCACGCATGTACCGGACGGGCGACCTGGCGCGCTGGCTGCCGGACGGCACCCTCGCCTTCGCCGGGCGGGCCGACGGACAGGTCAAACTGCGGGGATTCCGCATCGAGACCGACGAGATCGCCGCCGCGCTCGCCGCCCACGACGACGTGGGCCAGGCCGCCGTGACGACGGACGAGGGCGGACCCGGCGGGAAACGGCTGGCCGCCTACGTGGTGCCCGCCGAGGGAGCGACGGTCGACCCGGCGTCGCTGCGCCGGCATCTCGCCGCGACACTGCCCGACTACATGGTGCCCACCGCGTGGGCGGTACTCGACTCGATGCCGCTCACCCGCAACGGCAAGCTGGACCGTGCCGCCCTGCCCGCGCCCGACCCGGGCACCGGCCCGCCCGCCGCACCCGCCGGGGCGCCGTCCGGCGGCCCCGACACCAACACCGGCCCCGGACAGCCCCGCGGCGAACGGGAACACATCCTGCGCGGCATCTTCGCCCAGTTGCTCCGGACCCCGGCGATCGGCCTCCACGACGGATTCTTCGACTCCGGCGGCGACAGCATCGTCGCCATCCAGCTCGTCAGCCGCGCCCACGAGGCCGGACTGAGGATCACCGTGAACGACGTCTTCCGCGCGCCCACCGTCGCCGGGCTCGCCGCCCGCGCCGAGGCCGCGGGACCACCGGGGCGCCGCGCCACCGCGGACCCGGACGGCGGCGGGGGCCCGGTGCCCCTGACACCCGTCATCCACTGGTGGCGCGAACAGAGCGGTGACATACGGACGTTCAGCCAGCACATGGTGATCCGTACCCCGGCCGGGCTGTCCGCGGACCGGCTCACCACCGTCCTCCAGAGCCTCGTCGACCGCCATGCCGCGCTCCGTATGCGCCTCGACACCACCGGGGAGGCGTGGCGGCTCGACGTGGCCCCGGCCGGAGAGGTCCGCGTGTCCGGCCAGGTGCGCCGCCGTGTCACCACCGCCACCGCCGCGGACGGCCGGCTCCCCGGGCTGCTCGCGGACTCCCTGGACGAGGCGCTCGGCCGCCTCGATCCCACCGCCGGCCGACTGGTGGCGGCCGAGTTCCTCGACCGTGGCGCCGACCGCAGCGGCCGACTGCTGCTCGCCGTCCACCATCTGGCCGTCGACGGCGTCTCCTGGCGGATCCTGCTGCCCGAACTGGCCGCCGTCGACCGCGCCCTCACCGCGGGGGACCCGCCGGACGCCCTCGCGCCACCGACGCAGTTCCCCGCCTGGGCACGCCACCTCGCGGAGCAGGGGGCGGAGGGCACCCGGCGCGCGGAACTCCCGCTGTGGTCACGGACGGTGGAGGCCCCGGACCCCCCGCTCGCGGATCCGCCGCCGTCCGCCGGTGACCGCCCGGCGCGGGAGCTGACCGTCACCCTGCCGCCCGGCCGGACCCTGCCCCTGCTCACCGAGGTCGGCGCCGCCTTCCACTGCGGCGTGGAGCCCGTACTGCTCACCGGCCTGACGATCGCGGTCGAGGAGTGGTGCCGTCGCCGGGGCCGCGAGCCCGGACCGGACGGGCTGCTGGTGGACCTGGAGTCCCACGGCCGCCCCGACCCGCCGGACGCCGGCCGGGCCGGCCCGGCGGACCTGTCCCGGACGGTGGGCTGGCTGACGGCCCTGTACCCGGTCAGACTGCCCCGTACCGGTTGTTCCTGGTCCGATGTGTGGAGCGTGGGGCCCGCCCTCGGCACCGCGCTCAAACAGGTCAAGGAGACGCTGCGGAGCGTCCCGGACCGCGGTGTCGGCTACGGCGTCCTGCGCCATCTCGACCCGGTCGCCGGAAGCCGGCTCGCCGACGGGGCGACTCCCCAGCTCGGCTTCAACTATCTGGGCCGCCTCGCCACGACGCGGGTCGCCGACTGGGGCCTCGCGGAGGAACAGGCCGCCCCGCGTGCCCGGACGGGCGCGGGCGCCGGCCGGCTGGGCGCGCACCTGCTCGACATCAACGCACTGACGACGGACGGCGCCTCGGGCCCCTCCCTCACCGCCACGCTGAGCTGGTCGGCGGGCTGGTTCACCGAGTCCGAGGTGCGGCTGCTCACCGATCTGTGGTTCGCCGCCCTCGACTCCCTCGTCCTGCACGCCAGGGTCCGCGGCGGCGGCCGAAGCCCCTCCGACCTGCCCCTGGTCCGGGTCGACCAGGCGGAGATCGACCGGCTGGAGGTCTCGCATCCGAAGTCGGCCGACGTACTCCCGCTCACCCCGCTCCAGGAAGGGCTGCTCTTCCATGCCCTGTACGAGCCGAGCGCCCCGGACGTCTACCAGGCGCAGTGCGCGGTCCGCCTCCACGGCGCGCTGGACCCGGACCTGCTGCGTACCGCGGCGACGGCACTGCTGACACGGCACCCCAATCTGGGCGCCGCCTTCGTCCACCAGGGCCTGCGCCACCCGGTCCAGGTCATCCCCGGTTCCCCCGCCCCCGGATGGCGGGAGATCGACCTCACGGGCGTGGCCGGCGGACGCCGCGAACGGGTCTACGAGCGGCTGGCCCACGCCGATCTGACCCGCCGTTTCGACCCCGACCGCCCACCGCTGATCCGCTTCACCCTCGTCCGATGGGGCCCCGACGAGCACCGGCTCGTCCTGACCAACCATCACCTGGTCATCGACGGCTGGTCGCTGCCCGTCCTGGTGCGGGAACTCCTCGACCTGTACGCCCACGGAGGCGACCCCGGCGCGCTGGACCCGGTCACCCCCTACCGGGACCATCTGGCCCTGCTGGCGACCCGCGACAGGGCCGCAGCCCGCGAGGCGTGGCGGACCGCCCTCGCCGGCCTCGATGAGTCACCGCGGCTCACCCGCGCCGTGCCCGAGACGGTCGAGCGCGCCGACACGGTGAGCGCGGCACTGGCCGACACCACGACCAAGGCCCTGCGCGGCCTGGGCGGCGAAGGGGTCACCCTCAACACCGTGGTCCAGCTCGCCTGGGGCGTGCTGCTGGCCCGTCGCGTCGGCAGCCGGGACGTGGTGTTCGGCACGACCGTCGCCGGCCGCCAGCCCGAGCTTCCCGGCATGGAGTCGATGATCGGCCTGTTCATCAACACCGTCCCGGTGCGGCTGCGTCTCGACGGCGCGCTGACCGTGGGCGAGACCCTGCGCCGGCTGCGGGACGAGCAGACGGAGCTGCTGCCGCACCACCACATCGGACTGAGCGAGATCCAGCGCGCACTGGGACGGCGGGAGTTGTTCGACACCCACGTGGTGGTCGAGAACTATCCCCTGGACCCGGTGGCACTGGCGCGACCGGTGTCCGGGCTGCGGGTCGGCGGGGTGGAGGGCCGGGACGCCACCCACTACCCGCTGACCCTGGTGGCGTTCGCCGCCGACGGGTCCCTGCGGCTCCGACTCGACCACCGGCCGGGGGCACTGGCACCCGGCGCCGCCCCCGGCCTCCTGCGCGAACTCACCTGTCTGCTGGACACCGTCGCCGCGCGGCCGGGGCTGCCGGTCACCGATCTCCTGCGCGCGCGATCCGACGACGACCGACACCGAGAGGAAACACCATGACCAACCCGTTCGACGACGAGAGCGGCACCTTTCTGGTGCTGGTCAACGACGAGGGACAGCACTCCCTCTGGCCCGAGTTCGCCGACGTCCCGGCCGGCTGGACCCGTACCTTCGGCCCGGCGGACCGCGCCGCCTGTCTGACGCACATCGAGACCAGCTGGACCGACCTGCGCCCGACGAGTCTCGTCACGGCGACGGACGCCCCGGCCCGCTGACGGCACCACGGACAGGAGGGACACCACGGCGCCGGTGTACCACCGCCGTGGTGTCCCTCCAGGGTCTCGCCCGGGTCTCGCCGGGGCCGGTCCCGGCCGCTACGCGGCGCCGTAGCCCGGGTCGAGCACGAAACGCACCAGTTTCACGCGGCCGTCGTCGGCGAACTCCCCGAAGGCCAGGATCTCCTGCGACCGTGACGGCTTCCCGTCGCGGCTGGTGCTGTACCGGGCCGCGAACCGGTTGCCCTCGCGCAGCGAGCGGTGCACCTCCACGGGGTAGCTGTGGCCCTGCTTGCGCCCTTCCTCAAGCGCCTTGAGCACGGCGGAGCGCTGCATGAGCTTGCCTCCGACGTGGTGCTGCGCGTCCTGGGTGTGGAAGTGGTCGTGGGCCTCGGCCACGGACACCCCGGGGTCGTAGCCCGCGGTGTAGTACGCCCGCAGATAGTGCGCGGGGTCCTGGGCGGGCGTGGGCTCGGCCCCGGCCGCGGGCGGCGGGGCGGGGGCGGTACCGGCCGCGGGGCGCGCCGCCGCGTCGAAGGGGTCCTCGCCGCCGGGACCGGACCAGCCGGGCCGGCTGGAGGAGAACCCGGTGGTGCTCGCCACCCGCCCGTCGTCCGCCAGTTCGGCGAAGAGCGTCACATGCGTGGCGCTCTGCACCTTCCACAGCATCGTGGTCCCGATCGTGTACCGGGCGGCGGCGGTGCGTCCCTCCACGATCACCTCGTGGATGTAGAGCTCGTACGGCGCGCCGAGGGAACGCCGGGAGCGGATGCCGTCCAGGATCTTCTTCCGGTCCAGCGGGCGGCCGTTGACGTGGTGATCACCGTCGGGCAGGTGGTAGCGCGACCAGACCTCGTCGACGGGGTCGGTGCCGTCGAAGGCGTCGGCGTGGTAGGCGCGGAGGTATCCCGCGAAGTCCTCGGCGGGGGTGGGGGGATGGGCGGTGCTCATGATTCTCTCCTGATCTTCTCGGCGGTCCTTGCCCCGCCGTGGGGCCCCAGATGAGGAACCGCGGTGATACCGAACTCCCGCCTGAGCGCGGAGAGCGCGGCGAGATGGCCGCACATGCCGTGCACGCTGGGTCCGGGTGGTGTCGAGGCGGAGCACAGATACACCCCTGGCAGCGGGGTGCGGTAGGGGTTCCACGCGGGCGTCGGCCGCAGGAGGGACTGCCGGAGAGTGAGGGCCCCCGCGCCGATGTCGCCACCGGGATAGTTCGGGTTGTACGTCTCGTAGTCGGCCGCCGGCACCCCGCGCGAGGCGAGAACGGTGTCGGCGAAACCGGGCGCGTACCGTTCGACGCGACGGGTGATCAGCGGCACCGGGTCCCGGGTGTCGCCGTTCGGCACATGGGCGTACGCCCACACGGGGCGGCGTTCTCCCGAGGCGCGGCCGGGATCGGTCACCGCCGGGTCGACCAGCAGCACGAACGGCTCCTCGCTCGCCACGCCCCGGGCGGCCGCGTTCTCCGCGGCGACGGTCTCCGCACGCCTGCCGCCCAGATGCACGGTCCCGGCCAGCCCCATCTCTGGGTTGGACCAGGGGATGGGTCCCTCGATCAGGAAATCGGCCTTCGCGGCGCCCGGACCGTACCGGAAACGGCTCACGGCGCGGCGGTAGCGTGCCGGCAACCGGTCCCCGGCCAGCGGGAGCAGTCCGTGCGGCGTGGTGTCCAGCATGATCACCGGCGCGTCGAGTTCGTCGAGTGCGGTGACCCGGTGACCGGTGTGGAGCACCCCTCCGTGCGCCCGGAGGTCGTCGGCCATGACGTCCGCGATCCGGCGGCTTCCCCCCTGGGGCAGGGGCCAGCCACTGGCGTGCGCGAGATGCCCGAGCAGCATCGCGATGGCGGCGGTGGGCAGGCTCGGCAGCCGGCCGACGCCGTGCGCCGCGACGCCGGTGATCAGGGCGCGGGCCGCCTCGGTGCGCAGTCCGTTGGTCCGCAGGGCGTGTCCGAGTACGCGGGTGCCGAGCGTGAGCGGGGCGGCCAGGTCGCCCGGCAGGGAGCGCTGGCCGGACAGCAGGAGATCGGTGACCGCGACCGAGCGCCGCACCAGCGGCGCCATCACACGGCGCCAGATCTCCCCGTCCGGGCCGAGGCGTTCGGCCGTCCGGTCGAGGTCGCGGTAGGCGAAGGCGGCGTCGCCGCCGTCCAGCGGATGAGCGTAGGAGATGGGCGGCTGGAGCAGCGCGACGCCCCGGGCCGCGAGGTCGAACTCCCGGAAGAAGGACGAGGCGGCGGCCATCGGGTGGACCGCGGCGCAGACGTCGTGCCAGACGCCGGAGTCGAACAGCGCCTCACCGCGCAGGCCGCCACCGATGGTGGCGGCCTGCTCGTGGACGTGCACGGTCAGCCCGGCGCGCGCCAGGGTGACGGCGGCGGCCAGTCCGTTGGGGCCGCTGCCGACGACGGCCACGTCGGGGCCCGTCATATCAGGGCGTCCTCGGCACCGAACTGCTGGTGGGCCAGCCGCCGGTACACCTCGTCCGACTCGATCAGCTCCCGATGGGTGCCGGTCGCGCGTACGCGTCCCTCCTCCATCACGATGATGCGATCGGCCCGCACGATGGTGGACAGCCGGTGCGCGATGGCAAGTACGGCGCACTCCCCGGCCGCCTCGAGCATCGCGTCGCGCAGCGCGGCCTCGGTGTCGCTGTCCAGATGGGCGGTGACCTCGTCCAGCAGGATCACGTCGGGCCGCTGCAACAACGTCCGGGCGATGGCCAGCCGTTGCCGCTGTCCGCCGGACAACCCGGCGCCGCGCTCGCCGAGATCCGTGTCGAGCCCCTGCGGGAGTTCCCCGACGAAGCCGTCGAGGCTGGCGAGCCGCAGCGCGCGGGCGACCTCGGCGGTGTCGGCCGACGGATTCGCGTACGTCAGGTTCTCGCGGATCGTGCCGCGCATCATCGGCGCGTCCTGCTCGACGTAGCCGACCTGGGACCGCAGCTCCCCGAGACGGAGACCGGCGATGTCACGGCCCGCGATCCGGATCGTTCCGCTGTCAGGAGAAAGGAACCTCTCGATCAGTTGGAACGTCGTCGTCTTGCCGGCGCCGGAGGGACCGACGATAGCAGTAAGTCCCTTGCGCGGCAGGGAGAACGAGACCTCCTTGAGGACGGGCACATCGGCGTGGTAGCCGAAGCTGACCTGCTCGAAACGGACCGCGGCCGGTGCCGCAGCGGCCCGCTCCCGCGCCTCGCGCTTCGCGGGGACCCCGTCGTGCCGGTCCTCCTCTTCCTCCTGCGGGATGGCCCCCAGCTCCAGCACGCGCTGGACCGCCGCGCGCCCCTGCTGGGCCTGCCCGATCGACATGAAGAGCATCACCAGCGGCGACACCAGGTAGAACAAGTACATGACGAACGAGGTGAGATCGGCCGGCGGCATGTCCCCGGTCGCCACCCGGGCCATGCCCCAGGAGATGACGACGGCCAGCGAGAGCTGGGTGCCGACGTTCATCGTGGGGGTGAGCAGCGCGCTGAAGCCGGTGACGCGGATGCCGCTGCGCCGTGCCCTCTGCGCCAGACGAGCCAGTTCCTCCGTCTCGCGCTCCTCGGCACGGGACGCCTTCACCGTGGTGAGCGCCCCCAGGACCCGCTGGAGGCCCGAGCCGAACGCGCCGACGTTCTCCCGGTTCTTCAGGGCGGCGACGCGCACCTGACGGGCCAGCAGCAGGGCGACGGCGCTGGCCAGGCCGAGGCAGCCGACCGTGGCGAGCAGCAGCAGCCAGTCGAGCATGGCCATCAGGACGATGCCGCCGACCAGCATGAAGACGGACGTGACCATCTGCGCCAGGGCCTGTGCGATGACCAGGCAGGCGATGGAGGTGTCGGAGACGGTGCGCGAGAAGATGTCGCCGTGTTCCAGGCGGGCGAAGTGCGGTATTTGGCTGCGCAGCAGCCGGCCGCCGAGAATCCGCCGCGCGTCGAAGACGATGCTCTCCCCGGCCCGGCCGATGACATAGGTGTGGCCGGCGCTCATGGCCGCGTCCGTGATGAAGAACAGGGCGATGAAGGTGATGGGCCAGACGACGGACTTGTCCAGCGAGACCGCTTCGATCAACTGCCCCAGCATCCAGGGCTGGGCGAGCGTGGCCGCCGCACCGACCAGGCCCATGCCGATGCCGAGGATCAGCAGGGCCCGGTGGCGGCGGACTATCTCCCGGAGGTTCATGCCGGCTTGGTGTACGACGCCACGAACAGGCCCGCCTCGGGGGCGTACGCGCTGCCCTGCCAGTCGCCGTAGTGGGCCTCGGGCACCAGACCGGCGGCCCGCGCGTACTCGTCCACCTCTTCGGGAACGAGCAGACGCGCGACCTCGGTGCCGATGCGGTGGGTGCCGTCCGACTCGAACCACACGGTGGACACCTGCCAGATCGTGTTCTCCATGAACAGCGTGCCGTGCATCTGGAGGCCCGTGTTCGGTTCGGGGTAGGGCGCGAAGATCGTGGTGCGCGTCCGGCCCTCGTGCTGGGCGACGATCCCCGGCCGGTTGTGCGTCTCGACCAGCAGCCTGCCCCCGGGCAGCAGGTGTTCCGCGGCGCGGGCGATGGCCTCCCGCTGTTCCGCGGGGTCCAGGACCAGCGCCAGTGTGGAGCAGACGCAGTAGACCAGACCGTACTGACGGCCCCCGCTGTAGGTCCGGATGTCACCGAGTTCCGCGGTGACGTCGTCGCCCTCCTCGGCCTTCTTCCCCAGTGCCGCGAGCATCTCGGGCGAGGAGTCCACGCCGGTGACCGGGCCGACCCGGCGCGACAGCGGGAGGGCGATCCGCCCGGTGCCGACGCCGAGTTCCAGGGTGCCCAGAGCCGGGTCCGGGTGGTGTCCCGCGAGGGCCTCGACGGTGGTCAGCGTCGCGGCGTCGTTCGGGAAAATGCGGTCGTACCAGTTCTCGAACTGCTTGCCGTAGCCTATGTCCGCGATGGTCACGGGCGCTCCAATCCTGTTGCGGTGGACCCTCTGGCGGGGGAGTGCGGTGTCAGGCGGCACCGGTGAATGCCGGCCCGACGGGTTTCATCGGCAGATAGGTCGACACGTACAGGACTTCGGGGTCCTCGCTGTCGTCGTGTCCCGGGGCCCGGACGACCGAGAACTGGAATCCGCGGACGTCGGATGCGTCGGCGTCCCTGATCTGCTTCCTGATGAATTCGGTCAGCACGCGGAAGGGCGGCGAGTTGGTGGGGTCGTCCCCCTTCTGGATGCTTTTCAGGATGGCGGTGCAGATGTCGAACACCGCTTTCTCCCGGCGCCGTGACGAGAACCAGAAAGCCTGGATCATCTTGCGGTTCGTGATGAGGTCCAGCTCGACCCAGGCGGATGTCTGCCGGTCCTCGTCCAGGGTGCGGTAGAGGTAGTGGAAGTCGTGTGTCGCGGGGTTGGGCGCGAAGAACTTCCAGTTCGGTACGAGCGAGAACACGTCCTTTTCCCGCGCGAGTTCGAATGCCGGGTGCGGATGCTGTGCGGCCAGGGTCGTCACCAGCAGGGTCGCGCCGGCGATACGCGTCACGGAGCCCGGTCCGGTGAACGCGTCCTTGAGGAGTGAGGTCGCGTTCATTTGGTCTCGCCCACCTTCCCGGAGGGGTTCTCGTCTGATTTCTGAACGGCCGCCGGGGCGGCGGGAGTGCAGTGGGTGCGCACGAACTCGGCGACGAGTTCCGTCGAGGTCCGGGTGTGGCGCGGGTCGGTGAGGATGGAGTCGTGTCCGCCGCGCTCCACCACGACGACCTCGCCGTGCCGGCCGGCCGCCTCGTGGGAGCGGGCGATGTCGTGGTACATGAGCAGCTGCTCGGGGTCGGTGTCCACCGTGAGCTGGGCGGCGACGACCAGGCCGGGAACAGGCTGCGGTTCGAGCGTTCCGGTGTAGTTCTCCAGCTCCTCGCGGACGGCCTCCCACTCCTGGGCCGCCGCGGACCAGAGCCGTGAGTCGGCGTAGTGGGCGAAGACCTTCTTGCGGTAGGCGGCCGGCAGGTCGTTGACCCAGTCGGGCCGCCCGAGCAGGGCGCCGGTCCCGAGCTTGGTCCAGCGGCTCATCAGCATGAGGGACTCGGTGAAGATCTCGCTGCCCTTGCGCTGCTTGTCCGAGCGTACGAGCTGCGCGGGGTGCGTGGGGTCGAGGTAGACGACCCCGGCCACCCGGTCACCGAGCTGCCGCACGGCCCGGCGGTTCAGCTCCGCGCCCAGGGAGTGCCCGACGAGTACCACCTTGCGGTCCTCCGGCAGGGCCCCGCGGATCAGGTCCTCCAGGTCGTTCACCGACTCCTGCACGGTGTAGGGGGTCTCCCGCAGCCGCTTGCTGGGGCCGTAGCCCGCGCGGGAGTAGGTCACCGAGGCGTAGCCGAGGTCGAACGCCAGCCGCTCGACCATCCACGCGAAGTGCTCGGTGGTCGAGGCCAGACCGTGGTTGAAGACGAGGACGGGGCGGTCGGGGTCGTCCTGGCCGCCGGCGTCGTACGTCAAGACGTTGCCGTACCGGGTGGTGACGGTACGGGAGGTCGGCCAGCCGGCCACGGCGCGCGAGCGCCGCTGCGTCGCCATGATGCCCGCGGCGGTGACCCCGCCGGCCAGCAGCACCAGCGCGGTCTTGACCATCCGGTCGTCCCGGTCGGCGACCACCGGCAGCGACTTCGGCGCGGTCGTGTAGGCCACCATGGGGTGCATCGCGGGGAACGCGGTCATGAACCGGCCCAGTCCCATGACGAACGCGTTGGCGACATGGAAGCTGCCCGCGGCGGCGATCATCGGCCGGGTCAGCCGGCCGCCGGCCAGATAGACCACCGGGAAGAGGCATTCCATCGCCAGGACGCTGTGCTGCGTGATCTTGCTGGCGCGGGGGTAACGCTTCGTCAGACGGTAGGCGCGCTCCCAGCCGTAGGTGCGGGTACGCATCACACCGGGCAGGGCCGAGCCGTCGCGCCACATGGTCCCGGCCATCTTGGCCCAGCCCGACGCCGCGTAGGACATGTTGGCCTGGATCGCCAGGTACCACATCAGGGCGTCCTTGACCTGCGGACTGACCGGCAGCCTGGCCAGACCGGTGACCGCCTGGACCTGCGTGGCGACCTGATCCGCACCGTCCGTGCCGTAACGGTGCCGGGCCTGCAGCACCGTCGTCGTGACGCCCAGGTAGAGGTTGCCCGCAGCTCGCCATTTGCCGTTGCCGGGCAGCAGCATGCCGAGGCTGCACGCGACACGTGAGGCGTGAATGGCCAGAGTGGTCTTCCTGCCACTCACGGCGTTCGTCATCTTCTGAATCGCCGGGACCCTGCTCTCCGGCGTCTTCTTCATGATCTCCCAGTCGTTGAGACCACCGGGCTCGAAATTCCGGTGCTGACTGAGATATTCCAGAGAGGAAGACAGGCTGGAAAGGGCCGCAAGGCGTTCGGAGATGCCTATCGCACGATCCCTGGAGATGGGAATCGGGGAGAACAACGAAGCTGCGAGTTTCTTTGTCAGCTGCATACCTGGGGCTTCCTTTGTGCTGAATGGCCAGAAGGTACGATCGACGCACTGTCGGGCCGCGGTTCCGACGCGGCCCGACAGTGCTGCCTGCTCCCGGAATCAGCTTCCGGAAGATGCTCTCAGGAGCCGGCAGTGCCCCTGAACAGCGTGAAGCTCAGCCCGACAGCGGATCAGTCGTTCGCTCCGGCCTCGTACGCCTGGACGCCGACCCAGGAGACACCGGCGCCGCCGACGAAGCCGGCGCCGAAGGCGACCAGACCGGGGGTGGCCTGGACGGGGGCCATGGCGACGACCTCGCCGTGGGACCCGTCGGTCAGGTGCTCCGGCGTGATGGCGGCAACGCTCTCAATGATTCTGCTCATTGGATTCCCTCTCGTTGTGATCGGACGGCTCAGCCGAAGACGCGGCCGGCGACGTACGCCCCGGCCACGACGGTGACGCCGGCGGCGGCGCCGCCGACGTACCAGCAGGTCGCCACGGCGGCCGCGGGAGTCGCCAGGACGGGCTCCTGGGTGTCCTCCTTGTAGCCCTGCTCCAGAACACCCAGCTTCTGGTCGTTCATGAACTCGGCGATGGTCGCCACGCTTCGCTCCTCATTGCGGTTTCGTGCCGAAGGGCAGGGATCTGAGGAATTGAATTAATCCGCAACGAAAAGCCGCAGATTCGCACGGAGCTCGGACATGGAATTCCATTTCCGCTGTGCACGCTGCGGCATATCGCCCCCGCTAATCAGCACTGGTTAAATGCCGGACTTTGCGGGAGCCATAGTAGGACCGGTCGCCCTCGCCCGATCAAGGCTTAACCGATGTGGTGCACATCACACTGTAAACGGAGGGTGTCCGGGGCCTCATTCTTCCGCTCCCCGACATTTCCCCGTGGCGCGAATGAAAGATCGATGAGCAGGCCACTCAAAACTGCTAAACCGCTGGTGGCGCGGTGGTAATGAGCGATCTGGAACTATCAATTCCGGAAGGTTGGTGGCCGGAACCCCGGGATGTTTTCCATGAAAATCCAGGATCGGGATACTGCGTGCTGGCCGTAATCGGTCATCGCCCCGGAGATCAGTTATTTCGGAACGAGGGCGATGACGGGACCACCGGCCCGGCCCCCGCCGCCCGCGCCGCGCCCCGCCGCCGGACCGGCCGTCGGCAGCGGCCGCCGGGTGGCGTGCGCGGGCCCGGGGATAGGCTGGCCGGATGAGTGATGGTGCGCCGTCGTGGGAAGCGTTGGCCGGGCAGGTAGCCGAGCTTTCTCGGCGCCTCACCGAACTTGAGGAGCGAGTACAGGGCGGCACGCGCGAGCCACTGGCCGATGACGCGACGACCGACACCTACTGGGCGCTGCCGAAACTCCGGGAGCGGTTGCAGGCCGTGGCCCGCGGGGGAGTGCTCTTCACCGGGTCCGTGGTCGGACTGGACGGCGAACTCGTCGAGTGGGAGCGGTCCGAGGCCACGGAGTCGGTGCTGAACTCCGACTGGTCCGAGGCGGCCGAGGCGCTGGGCGCCCTCGGACATCCCGTGCGGCTGCGGCTGATCCAGGCGCTCGCCGAGGGGCGGACCGCGGTCACCGAGCTGATGGAGCTGGAGGGACTCGGCACGACCGGCCAGATCTACCACCATCTGCGTCAACTCGTCTCCGCCGGCTGGCTGGAGACGACAGGGCGCGGGCGCTATCAGATCCCACCGACCCGGCTCGTCCCCCTGCTGGTCGTGGTCACCGGCGCGCGCCGCTGACGGAGGGCCCCTGCGGAAAGCCGCGCGCGGCCCGTCCCGAACGGCTCCGGAGACACCACGACGCCGGACGCCTCCCATGAGCGGGACGCGTCCGGCGTACGAAGGAACAACCCCGACCCGCACTCAGCCGGCCGGCGACGCCACCTTCTCGCGCGGCTGGGCAGGTTCGGCCGCCACCGGCTCCCGCTCCGAGTCCGCGTCGGCCACCGGCTCCGGCTCCGGCTCCTGGACCGGGTGACGCAGCGCCAGCACCGCCGCCACCGGGGCGACCAGGGCCACCGTGCCGCACACCAGCCAGGTCAGCTTGAGGCCGATCACCAGCGACAGACCGCCGAACAGCGCGATGGAGATCGGGCCCACCCCGATACTGGCCAGCGTCAGGGTGGCCAGCGCCGACCCCATCCGGCCCTTGGGAGCCGACTGCTGATAGACCGTCACAATCGCCGGCCCGTTCAGACCCGTCATCAGCCCCACCGCCGCACCCGTCACGGCGAGCGTCAGCACCGACGGCATGAGAGCCATCAGCAGGATGCCCACGGCGATCCCGGCGCCGCTCACCACGAAGCGCACCACCAGCGGGATGCGGTGCGCGAGGAAAGCGCCCAGCGCACTGGAGACCAGGGCGCCCGTACTGAAGGCCGCGATGATCACGCCGATGGCGTGCACGCCCCAGCCGTTCTCCTCGACGAGCAGCGGCAGGGCCACGTCGATCGGCCAGCCGAACGCCATGTCCAGGCAGAGCGCGACGACAAAGGTCCAGCGCAGCCTGGGGTGCGACACCAGCAGCCGCAGCCCGTCGCCCGACGACTTCACCAGACTCCGGCCGCCGGGCGTGCGCTCCGGCGGCTCCATGCCCTTCGTGACGACGAAGAGGGTGCCCAGCGAGATCGCGCAGGTGACGGTCGCCACCAGCAGCGCCCGCCACAACTCACCCGACGCGATCATCCAGGCGCCGAGCGGTGAACCGATGATCGGGGCGATCCGGGTGACCATGGCGTACAGGGAGTTGGCGCGCGGCAGCTGGTCATGGGTGGCCAGATGCGGGATCACCGAGCCCGCCGACGGACTCGCCAGCCCGAACAGCAGCCCGTCCAGCAGGCTGATGACGACGAGCGGCGCGAGCGTCTGGGAGGAGGCGACGACCACGGTCCCGACCGCCAGAAGCAGCAGCCGGGCACTGTTCGTCCGCAGCAGCACGTGCCGGGGGCCGAACCGGTCGGCGACCGCCCCGCCGAAGATCAGCATCAGGGCCCGGGGGATCGTCGCGGCGAGCATCAGCGTGGTGACCGCTCCCGCGCCCCCCAGCTGGATCGCCGTCCAGCCCATGGCGATCAGCAGGATGAAGTCGCCGCCCATCGAGGCGCCCTGCCCGGCCACCAGGGCGTTGATCCTCTTCCACTGGATCGGCGGCTCGCCACCGGTGCCGGATGCCTCTGATACGTCCGTCGTAGCCATGGGTCTGTCCTTCGGGAGATCGGATGGGGATCAGCGGGATCCAGCGGGGGCCGGGGAGTCCGGACGACGATCAGTCGGCATGTGGCGCACCGGCCGTCGCCCGGCCGCCGCTGACGCCCGGCCAGGGGCCGGGCAGCGGCAGCCGTACGGTGCCCGAGCCCCCGCGCAGCGCGTCCTCCACCGCCCGGACCGTCGCCAGCCGCTCACTCGCGGCGGGGATCCGCCCCAGCCGCGCGGGCGCGTCCGAGGTGATCTCCAGATGACCGCCGAGATAGCCGCGGCCGTGGGCCGCGAGCACCAGGCCCGCGGCGCGGATCGCCGTGGCCCGGTGTCCGGGCCCGGCGGTCAGCCCCGGGACGTCGGAGGGGGTGAAGGAGACCCGCACCGAGTACGCGGCGGGCTCCCGCGCCGGTTCGAGCGGGCAGACCGCGCCCCGCCGTGTCTCGGCGGCCGGCCGGCGGGCGGCGACCGCGCGTGCGGCGGTGCCACGCGCCGTACGGGACGGCGGGCGTACGGACCGGTGGGCGTTCATCGTGAGCACTCCCCTCGCGGCCACGGCTCTGCGAGCGACCGCTGGAATTCGAACGGTAGGGAACGGGACTCCTGGCCGGCGGCGCTTGACGGGGCAGGCGGGCGGAAGTTTCCCGGTTCGGGACCGGGCGCGCGCCCGCCCCAGTCGAACAGCCGCACCCCGCGCACCTCGTCGTCGAGAACGGCCAGTGTCGCGACGAACCCCGGGGGCGCGGACAGGTCGCGCAGCTGCCACCGGTGGCCGGCCATGGCGCCGGTGCCGTGCACCGTGCCGGGCGTGAGCACGTTCAGCCGCAGCCCGTCGAGCAGCCGCCCGCCGCTCGCCTTCACACACGCCTCCTTGCGCGACAGCAGCCGGTGGTAGGCGACGCGCGCCGCGTGCGGGGTCTTCTGCGCGGCGACGCTCGCGGCCTCGTCCAGCGGCAGGAAGCGGGCCGCCAGCGCGACGGCCGGGGTCTGTTCGTCGACGCGTTCGATGTCCACACCGACCGGCGCCGACAGACAGACCGCCAGCAGCGCGTGCTCCGCCGAGCGGCTCAGACTCCACTGCCAGTGGCTCAGCGCGCCGTCGAACTCCGGCTTTCCGTGTCTGCCCGCCGACCAGTGGACCTCGCAGCCCGCAATCCGCAGATAGCCGCCGAGGATCGTCCTGAGGGCGCCGTGCGTCAGGACGTACCGCTCGGCCGACCGCCGGTCCCGGATACGCGCCGCCCGGTCCCGTTCCCGGACGTCGAGCAGCGAGGCGACCGGCCCGAGCGCGTGCCGCGCGCCGTCCAGCCCGATGCGCCACACATCGGCGCCCGGCGGCGGACCCGGAACGGCCGGCTGCGGCGGGTGGACGGACCCGCAGGCGGGGCAGGCCGGCGGGGCGCCGCGCGCCTTCGCCCCGTCCGCCGTCCGTACGGGGGTGGTTCCGGCGCCGGCCGGCACCCGCACGGCCGTGGTGGTGACCGGCGCCGCGCTGCCGGCCGTGGCGGCGCGGCGCCGCCCCGGCTCAGGCGGCCGGCCGGACATCGTCGAGCCTGCCGTTCAGATGCCCCTGGGCGAGGGTCAGCCGCTGGACGTTGCCGGTGCCCTCCATGAACTCGAAGGCCCGCGCGTCCCGCGCCCACTTGTCCAGCAGCGGATGCTCCCAGCGGGCACCGGGTCCGAACATCCGCAGCGCAAGCAGGGTGGACTCCTCCGCCAGCGCGGTGGCCCTGATCTTGGCCGCCGACGCGAGCGTCCCGTCGCTCGGATCGTGGTCGGCGGACTCGGCCGCCGCCATCACCATGGCCCGGGTGCCGGCCAGCCTGCCCGCCAGATCGGCCAGCAGATCCCGGTCCCCGCCGCCGAGTCGGCGGCGGCCGGCGACGACGTAGTCGTGGGCGCCCTGCGCGACACCGAGGGCGAAGGACGCCACGACCGGGCGGTAGCGGTTGAACGTACGGACGGCCGCCCACATGCCGCCCCGTGTCGCCGGGCGGTGGCGTCCCAGCACGTCCGCGTCCGCCACCGGCACGTCGCGCATCCACAGCTCGCTGAGCTGGAGACCGCGCAGCCCGAGCGTCTCCAGGGGAATCCCGGTGAAGCCCGGCCGGTCCGTGTCCAGCAGGACGGCGACCACACCCAGCGGACCGGGGTGGCGGCGGGCGAACACCACACCGACACCGGCGCGCGCGCCGTTGCCGACGAACCGTTTGGTGCCGTTCAGCAGCAGCCCCTCCCGCCCGTCGCCGGCCGGCCGCAGCGCCGTGCCCATACTGGCCGGGTCCGAGCCGTGCGCCGGCTCCGTCATACCGAAGAACGTCCACGTCGGGCTGTCGGCCAGCCGCCGGTAGTAGCGGTCCCGCTGCTCCTCGTCGGCGATGTCGTTCACGACGAAGCCGGACATCGACGGACCGGGCAGGGCCAGCACCGCCGCCGCGTCCACACGTGCCAGCTCCTCCATGACGACCACCTGCTCCACGCAGCGGTCCACATAGGCCGGGCGACCGCCGACCCGCAGTGGATCCGGGTTGTAGGCGGCGGGCATCCCGGTCAGCCGCAGCCAGCGCGGGTCGGTGCCGAGGAGGGCGGGGCCGAGCGACGGGTCCGCGTCGAGTCCGAGCGCGGTGGGCCGCAGCAGCGCGGCGTGTTCGCGGGCGAGCCCGCGCAGGCCGGTGAGGAATCCGGGGTCGGTGGTCATGGCAGCTCCAGGTCGGTCGGTGCCGCCGGCGCGTAGGTGTCGGCGAGGAGTTCGGAGGCCCGTACCTCGCTGCCCGGTCCGTCGGCCAGGAAGCCCGCCGCGCCGAACAGGTGCAGACATGTCCGGCCCGTCTCGTCCAGGCTCCGGTGCACCCTGCGCAGGGTGTGCGGCCCGGGGGCGGTCCCGAGCAGCGCGCGGCACTCGGCGGTCCCGGCGACGGCGTCGGCCAGCATCGCCCGTACCAGCGGCAGGTTGAGGGTGACGGTCCGCTGGACCGTACGGCCGCCCAGATGCGCGGTGACCCGGTCCACCAGGCGCTCGGCCAGCCCCAGCCGGAGCCAGGCGAGGCCGGTCGCCCAGCCGTCCGGGGCACCGGCGGGCGGGCCCGAGCCGTCGATCCGCAGGGCGGTCAGCTCCCGCCCGTCCACGGCGGTCCGGCCCAGTACGCGCTCGCCGGTCCCGGCACCGCGCGGGCTCGGCCCGCGGAGCGTCTGGTACCGGTCGCACGCCGCCTCTGTCTCACGGGGCACGAACACATGGCCGCCGGGACCCGCCGGCAGGACGCCGGGACTGGTCGCGTCGTGCAGCAGGACCAGCGCGGCCACCGGTCCTTCGCGGTACGCCGCCGCACGGTGGCGCTCCGGCCCGCCCGGCGGCGCGGCGGTGACCGGGCCGCCCGCGGGTGGACGTGTCGTGGTGACGGTCATGGCACCAGTTCCTTCCGTCTCGGTGCCACCCGCGCCGGGGCGCGTCCGGCGGGCAGCGTGAGCAACAGACCGCAGTGGTAGGGGAGTACGGGGTCGCGGTCGGCGAGCAGGACCCGCCCGCCGGGACGGCCGTCCGCCCGTGCCAGGAGTCCGGCCAGCGCCAGCCAGACACCGGCGCACGGATGGCCGGGCTCCGCCCGCGCCAGGACCGTGTCCCGGAGCGGGCCGGTCAGGCCGGCGCCGGCGACGACGCCGTCGGCGGCCGGGGCGTACGGTGCGCCGGGGCCGTCCGCGGCCCTCCCGCGGTCGACCGTGACGACCGGACGCTCCAGCGGTATCGCACCGTCCGGCCCCAGCAGCAGGGCCACCGCCACATCGCGCGCGGGCCGCACCGCCCGGTCGTCCGGCGGCAGCGTGCTCTGCTCCATCACCAGGACGAGCGCCCGGCGCGAACTCCCGTCGGCCAGCCGGTCGTAGGCGACGCGCAGCGCGGTGAACGGGCCGGCGACCCCCTGCTCGGAGATGCCGAGCAGCATCGGGTCACCGGGCATCAGATCGGACAGCAGACAGCTGGGGAAGCTCTGGTGCCGGCAGTCGGGGCTTCCGTCGACGGTGATGACGAGGTCGACGTCCGCGAGGTCGGCGGCCAGCTCCCGGGCGACCACCCGTGCCATGTCGTGGTAGCTGACGGCGGTGCCGTCCTCCAGCCAGGAGTAGTCCGGCAGCGCGCCGTACACCGACTCCACATGGTCCCGGTAGGCCCGGGTGTCATTGCCGCCGGAGTCGGCGGCGGTGAAAGCGAAGGGGACGACGCGTTCGATGGACGGTCCGGCCGCGCGGTCGCGCGCGGCCGGACTCCTCCGCGTCCCCGGGGGCGGGGTGAGCGGCACGGGTCACCGGCTCTCGGCGATGTAGCCGGCCAGGGCGCCGACGCTCTCCAGGTGGCTCTGCTCCAGGCTCTCGGGGTCGACCTCGATGTCGAGGGCGTCCTCCAGCGCCATCAGCAGACCCAGCACGCTGGTGGAGTCGAGGCTCAGGTCGTCGAAGAGACGGGTCTCCTCGGTGACATCGGTCAGTTCCTTGCGGAGCACCTCGGAGAGGGCGACGACGATGGCGTCGATGATCTGACTGCGGTCGGTGTCCTGGGCGACGGTGGTCATGGTGGTTCCTGCCTTCTTGTGGGATGTGGATGGGTGTGCGGACGGACATGAGGCCGTGGGAGGCCCGGACGCGCGGGACGCGCCCGGCCCCGCCTCAGCCGAAGTCGTGCAGGATCTGCGGCGCGAGCATGCTCTCGGCGTCGTCGCGCGTGTGGATCAGCCGGGCCTCGCCCCGGTGGACCAGCACCTCGGCCGGGTAGCCGTGGCTGAGGAAGTGCACCGGCGAAGCGGTCGGCCCGTACGCTCCCGAGCGCTCGACGCCCACGAGGTCGCCGGGGCGCAGGTCGGCGGGCAGCTCGACGGCCTTGCCGATGGTGTCGTTGGGCGTGCAGAGCGGCCCGGTCACGTTCCACGCCGCCTGCTCCGCGGCGCCCGCCCGGTTCAGCAGCCGCATCGGGAAGTTGCGCTTGACGAACGAGCCGATCCCGACGGCCGCCATGTGGTGGTTCGTCCCGCCGTCGGCCACGGCGAACCGTTCGCCCATGGACTCCTTCACATACCGCACCTCGACCGCGTACAGCCCGCTGTGGCCGACGAGGAAACGCCCCAGCTCCATGACGAGACGGGTCTCGGGGTGCCGCGCGGCGAAGGACTCGAACACCGGGTTGAGCCGCTGCGCCAGGACCGGCACGTCGAGGTCGCGCTCCTTGGGGAAGTACGCCACGCCCAGGCCGCCGCCGACGTCGACCACCTCCAGCGGCACCCCCAGCCGCGCGGAGAGGCTCTCGGCGAGTTCCAGGATCCGGGCGGAGTTCTGGGCGATGACGTCCTCGTCGAGGAAGCGGGTGCCCATGTACGCCTGGAAGCCGACGAGCCGCACGGAGGGATGCCGGGCCGCCAGATCGGGGGCGGCGGTCAGTGCCTCCTCGTCGATGCCGAACTGGCGCGGCTTGCCGCCCATCGTCAGCCCGCCGCCCTTGACGGCGAAGCTCGGATTGACCCGCAGCACCACCCGGGCGACACCGCCGAGCCCGGCGGCCACCTCGTCGATCATCGCCAGCTCGCCGAAGGACTCGCAGATGACGGTGATGTCCTCCTTGAGGCACGCGGTGATCTCGTCACGGCTCTTGCCGGGGCCGAGGAACATGATCTGCTCGGCCGGCACGCCGGCCCGCTGCGCGGTGACCAGTTCGGTCAGCGACGAGACCTCGGCGCTCGCGCCCAGCGAGCGCAGCAGCGCGCACACGCTGACGTTGGGGTTGGCCTTGAGCGAGTAGAACATCTCCACCGAGGGGTGCAGCAGATCGCGCAGACCGTTGTACTGACGGGCGATCACATCGCCGTCGTACACGTACAGCGGGGTCCCGAACCGCTCGGCCAGCTCGGTGATGGGCAGGCCCTGGACGGTGTGGGTACCGCGCGTCCCGGGGGTGTTCGCACCGGATTCAGACATGGGTGAGGCTCTCCTTCCGCACGCGCAGCGCGACGGCGTCGTCGAGTTCGGCCAGTTCGGCCTCGGAGTGGGCGATCAGCAGTCCGTACAGCCGGCCGCCGTAGGTGTCCGGCGCGGTCCCGTCGGCCCCGGCCGGCGCGGCGGCGTTCACCGTCGCGAAGTTGTTGACGAGCAGACCGCGGCCGGACGCGGTGCCGAAGAGCAGGTCGCCGAGCCGCTCCCGGAGTTCGCCGAACGGCATCTCACCGGTCAGCGACACCGGGTACTGGCGCGCGAGCGCGACGGTCCCCGGGCTCATGAACCGCTCCTGGAGGGCGGTCTGGTAGGTCGACATGTTGTTGCGGGCGTTGATCTCCAGCACCGGCAGCAGACCGCCGTCGCCCGTGACGATCGCGTCCACCCCCACGACACCGTGGAACCCGTCGGCGGCGAGCCGCGCGCCGAGCAGCTCCGCGCACCGCTCGATCTCGGCCCGGTGCGCGTCGGAGATACGGGCGGGGATGCGGTGGCCCTTGTGCACCCCGTTCTCGGTGATCGCCTCCTTCACGAAATCGAAACGGACCGATCCGTTGCGGTAGACCGTGAAGTGGTAGTTGAGGTCGACGGCCTTGTCCGCCCACTCCTCGATCACCACGGCGAGGCGCGGGTCACCGGTACGCCGGGCGACCCGGCCGACCATCCGGACGAGCTGGTCGAGCCTGCGCTCGTCCTCCACCACCATGATTCCCTTGCCGGAGACACCGAAGGCGTCCTTCACCCCCACCCGGCGTCCGGCGGCCAGCGACTCCCGCGCCTCCTCGGCCGCCGCCGTGAACTCCTCGACCGACTCGCACTCCCAGCCCCTGGCCTGGGGGAGCCCCAGCTCGTCGGCGACCCGGCGGCTGTAGATCTTGCTGTTGACGGACTTGACCAGTGCGGCACCCGGCAACGCCGGTGCCAGACCGGTCAGTTCACACAGCTCCTCCTCCAGTACGGACATGCCGTGCGGCAGCAGGTGCGCGCCGCGTTCGGCCAGCCGGGCGAGCGCGCCGGCCAGTACCGGGGAGCGCAGCGCGTCCACACTGACGCTGTGGGCGGGGTCGTGCGCGTCGGTGACCAGGATCTCCGGCAGCTCCAGGCCCAGCTCCTCCAGATAGGCGAGGTAGCCGGGGTCCGGCGCCGACTTCAGTACGACGCTGTCGCCGGGGCCGGCGAGCAGCAGCGCGAACTCGTCCATGCGGTTGACGATCACCGCCGAGGCGCTGCCCCCGACCGACGGGAGCCCGACCTCGTCCACGGCCCACTCGTCCTCCACCTCGAAATTGCCGAGCAGGACGAACGGGGTCCGCGGGTCGCCGGTGCAGGCGTGTTTCACACCGTCGAGGAAGTTCTGGCGGGGGGACGGTGGCATGGGCTTCTTCCTTCTCACGGTGTCGGACGGGTCGGGTGGAGCGGACGGACGGGGCGGTGCGGGCACGGCCGGTTCCGGGGTCAGTGGCGCAGGACGGCGGCCGAGAAGGTCGCCCCGAGACCGACCGCGGCCATGAGATAGAGGTCTCCCGGCCGCAGCAGGCCCGCCGCGCGGGCGTGCGTGTAGTTGATGAAGGGGTCGGCCGTGAAGCAGTGGCCGGTCACCGGGATGTTGTCCAGGAAGACCCGGTCGAGCGGGATGCCCAGGAGCTTGCAGGTCCACTGCCACGACAGCCGGTTGACGTTGTGCGGCAGGACCAGCGCCAGGTCGTCGAGACCGACGCCGGCGTCCTCGGCGGCCTCGCCCATCACGGCGGCCAGCGTGGCGTTGTGCTCCTTGAGGAACCTCGGGTCCAGCGGGTACGGCGGGAACTCCTCGCTGTACAGGCCGCGGGTGCGGGTCGCGAAGCCGAGCAGCCGGTCGCCGTCCCCGTCCGCGGAGACCAGACAGGCCGCCGTCCCCTCACCCATGACGGTGCTCTCCGGAATGATCTGGAGAGTGCGGCTGAACGCCTTCTCCCCGGCGAGCACCAGTGCCAGGGCGTCGGGGTCCCCGTCGGCGGCGAGCAGCCGTCCGGCGAGGTCCACCGCGAACAGCCCCGTCGCGCAGCCGTGCTGAGTGAGCGTGAAGGCGGTGGCCCGGGTCAGACCCAGTTCGGCGCACAGCTCCTCGACGGTGTTCTCGCTGGCCGGGGTGACGGTGGAGACCGTACGCGGATGGATCACGTAGCGGACCCGGTGCTCGTTGCCCCGCAGCTCGGTCAGCGACTCCACGGCCGCCGTCAGCGTGGCCCGCAGATCCCGGCCGGGGGCGCGCAGGACGGTCCGCAGACCGTAGAACCTGCGGAAGGTCCACATGAGGCTCGCGTCCGCCCCGACGTCCGCGCCGATGTCGGCGATCGGGACGTTCTGTTCGGGCAGATGGCTCGCGACGTCCAGCAGGGCGGTCATGCCCGTCCTCCGATCCGGTCGGCGCCGACGCCCGCCGTGGTGGCGGTGTCCGCGGGGGGCGGCCCGGCCGTGCCGGTGCCGTACGAGGGGGACCCGTCCGCCGCGGGCGACCGGTCCGGCCACCAGAGGTCCTCGGGGCCGAGCGCGTCGGCCGTGTACTTGCCCAGCGCGCTGATCAGAAGCCTGCTCTCCAGGGCCAGCGCCTCCACCAGCCGTACGAGCCCGTCGTCCGGGTCCTCGTCGACCGCGACGAGTGCCGCGCGGCCCAGCCCCGCCGCCGTGGCGCCCAGCGCCAGACCGCGCACCACCCGGCCGCCCTCCCACATCCGTCCGCTCACCAGCAGACAGCCGCCGGGGCGTCCCACGCGCCGCAGGCACTCGGCCAGCGGCAGTCCGACCTGGTCGAGGAAGACGCGCGGCGCCCAGCCGGTGCCGCCCTCGGCGCCGTCGACGGTCACCGCGTCGGCGCCCGCCCGCCACGCGGTCGACGCCGCGTTCGCGATGTCCCGGCCCGGAGGGAACTTCGCCCACACCCGGGCCCGCGGGAAGTTGTTGCGCATGAAGCGCAGCTGCTGGCGCACGATCTCCTCGGTGTACGTCCCGGGGCTCGCGAGCCGCAGCCGGCTGCCGGGGCCGAGGGTGTCGCGCACCGCGAAGCGCTTGCCGAGGCGTTCGGCGTCCGCCTCGTCCACCACGGTCATGCCGCCGAGGCCCGGCTTGGCGCCCTGACCGATCTTCAGCTCGAAGGCGAGCCGTCCCGACTCCAGCAGCGGCTGTGTCTCCGGGGCGCTGTAGAGGAGGTTCCAGACCTCCGAGTCGGCGTCCTCGGTGCTCTGCTGCACCACCACGCCGCCCGAGTCCCCGGGGCACTCGTCGAGATACGCCCGGATCCGCGCCGTGATCGCGGACGGCGCCGCCCGGCCGGCCCCGGTGCGGTAGCCGTGCACCGGGACCATGTTCTCCCCGATCACCATCGGGATGCCGAGCCGCCCGGCCTGGCGGCTCGCCGCGATCCCGAGATCACCGCTGCCGGCGCGGGTGGAGCCGAAGGCGGAGAGGTAGAGCGGCAGCGCCGAGTCGAATCCGCCGACGACGGTCCGCAGGCTGACGTCGTCGTCCAGTGGCTCGCGGCCCAGCTCGATCAGCTTCTCCAGCCGCCGGGGGACGAAGACCGGCGGCACGATCCGCGCCCGGTCCAGTTCGTCGGCGTGGCCCTGCCCGGTCCCGGTCCCGGAGCCCGCGCCCGCGCCGAACAGCTCGGCTCCGTACGCCGCCACCGGCGGGAACACCTCACGGGTGCCGTACCGCGCGCGGGCCCGTATCGCCGCCACCGGGAGCCCGTCCGCCGTCAGGGGAGTGCGCGCTGTCGTCATGGTGCGATCACCCCCGGCAGCTTCGGATAGGCGCTGACCTGCCAGAGCGCGTCGAGCCCGGTCAGGAAGCGGACCAGCCGCTGCACCCCCATGCCGAATCCGGCGCTCGCCGGGATGCCCTCCCGGGCCATGGCCAGGTACCACTCGTACTTGGCGGGGTTCTCGCCGCTCTCCCGCATCCGGGTCACGACGGTGGCGTAGTCGGACTCGCGCTCGCTGCCGCTCACCAGCTCGCCGAAGCCCCCGTGCGCGATCAGGTCGAAGTTGCGCAGGACACCGGGGCGGTCCGGGTCCTCGCGGTCGTAGAAGCCCCGCGAACCCTTCGGGTAGTCGGTGATGAAGAACGGCCGGTCGGCCTCGCGCGACAGCGCCTCCTCACCGGTCCAGTCGATCTCGGCGTCGGCGCTCTGCGCGTGCCCGTGGCCGCGCAGCCGGCCGACCGCCTCCGCGTGGGTGCAGGCGTCGAACTTGCCCGTGAGGAGTTCGGCGAACGCCAGCGGGTCACGGCCCAGGCCGGAGAGGACCCCGGGCACCGTCTCCCACACCCGTGCGGTGACATGGCGGAGCAGTCCGGCGGCGATCTCCATGACGTCGGCGCGCGACGCCCCGGCCATCTCGACGTCGATCTGGTGGAATTCGACCAGGTGGCGTCCGGTGTGCCGGGTCTCCGGCGGCTCCACGCGGAGGTTCGGCGCGATGTAGAACAGCTTCGGAAAGCCGCGCAGCGACGCCTGCTTGTAGAGGATCGCGCTCGTCATGAGCTTGTACGGCTCGCCGTAGTAGTCGACGTCCAGCGCCTTGGCGCCGCGCCCGCCGGGGTCGGTGACCGGGCCGACGAGCGGCGGAAGCAGCTCGACGAAGCCGCGCGAGCGCAGGAACTCCCGCGCCGCGTACAGCGCTTCCTGCTGGACGAGCATCGCGGCCCCGAGCGACGGCGAGCGCAGGTGCTCGCCCAGAGGGGCGGGCCGCGCGTCCGTGGCCGTGGTTCCGACGTCTTCCGTGGGGGGCATCAGCTCTCCTGATCTCATGGGTGGTCGAACCTCCTTGCGACACCGTGCAGGGCGGACATCAGCTGGTCCGAGGTCATGGCGGCCCGCGCTCCGGGACCGGGATCCGGCCGGATCGGCATCGAGCCCACCGACGACCAGCGCAGCAGCCCGTCCGGGTCGACGAAGCTGCGTGACCGGCCGGCGTTGTCCGGGTGCAGACAGAACGGGACGTCCAGGTGGCCGCGCTCGAAGGCGGTGGTCAGCGCCCGCCCGAGGTCGTCACCGAGGTCCAGCACCGCCGTGACGAACGCCCGTGCCTCGGCGTGGATCCCGCTCTCCGGCCGGGGAGTCCCGGCGGGCGGTACGGCGGCCTCGGCCGCCGCGAGCGCCGCGGCCTCCAGCGACCGGACGTTCTCCTCGACGGTCGGGATCCGGTGCGCCTCGGCCGCGGTCTTGACGATCAGGCGCCGCGCCCCGGAGCGGACCGCGAGCCGCGCGGACTCCGCCAGCAGCCGCCCGGCCCCCTGCTCCGTGACCGGGAAGACGCCCATGTACGTGTAGAGGACGATGTGCCAGTCGGTCCCGGCCGGCAGGAACTCCGCGGCCAGCCGGCGCAGCGCGAGTACCGCCTCCTCGTCCTGCGCCGGGTGCGCCTGCTGGGCGTAGCTCATGGAGACGCTGCCGATCCCGTGCCGGGTGAAGAACACCGCTTCGAGCAGGCTGATCGCGACCAGCAGACTCGGCGGGCAGAGCTGGCCGAGCATGCAGCCGCCGAAGCTCTCCAGATGAGGCGCGGGCACGGTCGCGGCCAGCAGTTCGCAGGCCCGTGCCCAGTTGCCGACCGAGTCCCGCAGCGGGGTGCGGCCGTAGGGCAGGCAGTACGAGACGGGGCCGCCCTCGGTGGCGTCGATCCCCGCGCCGGCCAGTGCCCGGATGATGTGGTGCGGCCGTGAGGAGCCGTGGCGCACCTGGACCGGGAAGGACGCGTCCCGTATCCCTTCCAGCAGCGCGCGGGTGGTCTCCCGCGAGTGGCTGACGATCGGGTAGCCGTTGAGTCCGGCCCCCTCGTCCAGCGCCCTGCGGGCCGCCGCGTGGTCGCCCAGGCGGGTGTAGCTGTCGATGGTCAGGGTGCCGACGGTGGTGGCAGCGGCGGACTTGGTCCGCTCCAGGCCCTGACGCATCCGGGGGAGGTCGCCGAAGCCCATCCGGGGCTGGACCACCAGCCTGCCCGCCGCGGCCGATTCGGCCACGAACCGGCCGAAGGGAGAGGGGAGCGAGGGTGCGCGGGTGGCGGTCGGGGCCGCGGCCCCCGTCACGCCGTCACCCGGTTGCGGCGGGTGATGTCCCGCTCCTGGCCGGCCAGCAGGGCCAGGAACTCCCGGAAGGCGGCCACGTTCCCGTCGTCGAAGACGGCGGTGAATCCCGCGTCGAGCAGCCGGAGCGCGGCGTCCGTGTCGGGGGTGCCGGTCACGCCGAGCTTGCCGCCGATGACGACCGGCAGTCCGGCGAGGGAGGGCTCCCGGCGCAGCCGGGTGATGGCGCCGAGGCCGTCGCGGTAGCCGTGGCCGTTGACACTGCTCATGACGACCAGGTCCGGGCGGGAGGCCAGGCACTCCTCGACCAGCAGGTCGTCCGGCACGCAGGGGCCGAGCCCGGTCACCCGATGTCCCAGCTCCTCGATCAGGAGCTGAAGGAAGACCAGATTCCAGTTGTGCGAATCGGATCGGGTACTGGTCACCAGGACCGTGAGCTCGCACTGCGACAGCACCATGGCAGCTCTCCGAGAAGATGTATGGGTCTCTGCTCCGGCGGACACTTTCTTGAACCGGCGCCATTCCTTGTACCGCACCAGAAATATAGAAGTCCGAGACGGGTGCGAACGGAAGTTGATGCGGCAGTACGGCGGGCAGTCGGAAATTCAGGACGGCCGGCTCCGGGCCTGGAAAACAAAAGGGCGGCCCGCCGTGCACAGAGGCACGGCGGGCCGCCGAATTCACGCGGACATCAGGTGTACTGAGCCACCAGGCTTTTCGGCCGGATGTCCGTCCAGTTCTTCTCGATGTATGCCAGAGACTCCTGGCGGCTGCTCTCACCTTGGGCGATGTCCCAGCCGGCGGGCACGTCGGCGAATACCGGCCACAGGGAGTGCTGCCCCTCGTCATTCACCAGAACGAGGAAGGTGGCGTTGTCGTCGTCGAAAGGATTGGTCATCTCAGTTCCTTGTCTCGTTGAGGCCGAGGTCAATGACCTGCGGATCCGACAGTCGTTGCCGAAGAATTCGGCCGATATGTGCGAGCGGTTCTGGTTCGGTCATGCGCAGATGGGTCGAATTGATGTCGTGCCGCTGAGTCTCGCCCTCGGTGTAGGGGTCCCACAGCGCGGCCGACGGCGAATCGGGACCCCGCCCTCCGGCAGCGGTGAAGAACAGCGGATCACCGGTGAACACACCCGGCCGGTAGGCCCGCATCAGGGCGGCGTGGTTGACGGCGGCTCCCACCAGCGCCGCGACCTCCGCCTCGGCGAAGCCCGCGAGCACCGGGTCCCGGCGCCGCAGCACCGCCACGACGGCCGCCGTGTCGAACCGGTCGAAGAAGGAGTCCGGCAGCGGGTCCGGGCGCCCGGCCTCCTCGGCCGCCGGACCCACCAGCATCTCCACGGTCTCCCGGTCCGTCGCCGGATCCGCGGCCTGCTCCGGCGGCACCGGGTAGGCGTCCATCAGCGCGAGCAGCTCCACCTCCTCGCCGGCCGCCTGGAGCCGGGTCGCGACGGCGTGCGCGACGACACCGCCGAAGGACCAGCCGAGCAGCCGGTACGGCCCCCAGGGCTGGACCCGCCGGATCTGCTCCAGATAGTCCTCGGCCATCTCCTCCACGCTCGACGCCCGGTAGTCCGGCCGCGTCAGCGCCCTCGTCTGGAGCGCGTACACCGGCTGGGAGTCGCCCAGATGCCTGGTGAGCCCGGCGTACGCCCAGCCCATGCCCGCTCCCGGATGGACACAGAACAGCGGTCGCCCGCCGCCCTCCGCGCGCAGCGGCAGCAGCACCCCCAGGGCGTCGCTCTCGGTCTCGTCGCCGAGCAGCCCCGCCACGGTGGGGGAGCGGAACAGGTCCCGTACGGAACGTTCCACGCCCAGCACCGACCGGACGCGGCTCATCAGCCGTACCGCCAGCAGCGAATGCCCGCCCAGATCGAAGAAGTTGTCGTCGATCCCGACACCCGTCACCCCCAGCAGCTCCGCGAACAGCCCGCACAGCACCTCCTCGCGGGGGTTGCGCGGCCCGCGCCCGGACCCGGCGCCGTCACGGACCGGGGCCGGCAGCGCGGCCCGGTCGAGCTTCCCGTTCGTGGTGAGCGGCAGCGAGTCGAGGACCACGACGGCCGAGGGCACCAGATACTCCGGCAGCGTCTCGGCCAGCCACGACCGCAGCGCCGCCTCGTCCACCGGCGAGGAACGGGGCACCACATAGGCGACCAGCCGTCTGTCGCCGGGGCGGTCCTCACGGACCACGACGGCGGCGCGGCCCACGGACGGGTGCCGGGCCACCGCGGCCTCGGCCTCGCCGGGCTCGATACGGAAGCCGCGGATCTTGACCTGGTCGTCGGCCCGGCCGGCGAACCGCAGCTGCCCGCCGGTCGTCCAGCTCACCAGATCGCCCGTGCGGTACAGGCGTTCACCGGCCGCGCCGAACGGGTCGGCCACGAACCGCTCCGCCGTCAGGGCGGGGCGCCCCAGATAGCCGCGCGCCAGATGGGAGCCGCCGAGGTACAGCTCACCCGTGCCGCCGCGCGGCACCGGACGGAGCCGGTGATCCAGCACATAGGCGCGGGTGTCGTCCATCGGCCGGCCCAGATGGACCAGGTCGAGCTCCCGCCGGTCGAGTCCGAAGCGCTGGTGGTGGGTGCCGAACGTGGCCTCCGTCGGCCCGTAGGAGTGCACCAGCACCGTGTCGGGGCAGTGGGTGAGGACACGCCGCACGGCGTCCGGTGACAGGACGTCGCCGCCCGTCCACACCTCGCGCAGCAGCCCGAGCGTGTCCAGGGCCTCGTCGGCCAGCAGATGGAACAGGCCGACGGTGAAGTACGCGGCGCTCACCCCGTGCCGTTCCACGGTGCGCCTCAGCGCGGGGAGGTCGGTGCCGTCGCCGGTCCCGATGACGAGCCGTGTCCCGGCCAGCAGCGGGACCCAGATCTCGTACGTCGAGGCGTCGAACCCGAAGGCCGAGTGGACGAGCATCCTGCGGTGGTTCTCCCGGTCCCAGCACCGGTCCGCCGCGAGCCGGGCGACATTGCGGTGGGTGACGCCCACGGCCTTGGGGCGGCCGGTGGAGCCGGAGGTGAACATCACGTACATCAGGGCCTGCTGGCCGGTCGGTACGGCGGGTGAGGTGTCGGGCGTGCCGGCCGGGGCCGGGCCGTCGGCGCGCAGCACCACCGTCCCGGCGGCGCGTTCGGCTTCGGCGACTTGGCCCTCCGCCCGGTCCGCGTCGGTCAGCAGCACCGCCGCTCCCGAGTCCTCCATGATCACGCGGACCCGCGCGGCCGACAGGGCGCCGCCGACCGGTACGTACGCGGCCCCCGCCTTCAGCACCGCCAGGGTGGCGACGATCAGCTCCGGACCGTGGTCCATCAGGACACCGACGGTGCCCTGCGGCGCGGTCCCGGCCGCGATGAGCCGGTGGGCCAGGACATTGGCCCGGCGGTCGAGTTCCGCGTAGGTCAGGTCGCCCGCGTCGTGGCTGACGGCGATCCGGTCGGGGGAGCGCCGGGCCCGTGCCTCGAACAGCTCGTGGACCGTGTCCCGCGGGTGCGGGCCGGTGGTGGCGGTGTCGTTGTACTCGGTCAGGAGCATCCGGCAGTCGTCGGCGGTGAGCAGGTCGATGTCGTCGACCGGGCGCCCGGGGTCGGCCGTGACCGCCCGCAGCAGCCGGCTCAGCCGTGTGGCGAGCAGGGCCGCCGTCGGCGCGTCGAACAGATCCGTGGCGTACTCCAGGTATCCGTACAGCCCCCGCCGGGCGCCGTCCGCGCCGTGCCGTTCGGTCAGGGAGAGCGTCAGGTCGAACTTCGCGAGTCCGGTGTCGAACGCGACCTCCGTGAAGCCCGGCGCGGCAGAGCCGTCGGCCGGCGGCGCGGCGTTCTGGAGCAGCAGCATGATCTGGATGAGCGGGTGGTGGGCGGTGGAGCGGGCCGGGTTGAGGTGTTCCACCAGCTGTTCGAAGGGGAGGTCCTGGTGGGCGTAGGCGGCGAGGTCGGCGTCGCGTACCCGGGTGAGGAGGTCGGTGAAGGCCGGGTTGCCCGACACGTCGGTGCGCAGGACCAGGGTGTTGACGAAGAACCCGACGAGGTCGTCCAGCGCCTCGTCGCCCCGCCCGGCGACGACGGTGCCGACGGGGATGTCGGTCCCCGCGCCGAGCCGGGACAGTGTCAGCGCCAGCGCCGCCTGGAGGACCATGAAGAGCGTCGTCCCGTTCTCGGCGGCGAGCCGGGCCAGTGCCTCGTGCTCCGGCGCGTCCAGCGTGACCGGCACCGAGCCGCCCCGGTGCGTGGCGACCGCGGGCCGGGGCCGGTCGGCCGGGAGTTCCAGGACCGGCGGGGCGCCGTCCAGTGCGTCGCTCCAGTACGCCAGAAGACGCTCCCGGGGCCCTTCCGGACCTCCGGTGTCCGTCGTCTCGCCCATCATCTCGGCCTGCCAGAGCGCGTAGTCGGCGTACTGCACCGGCAATGGCCGCCACTCGGGGGCCCGCTGGGCGAGCCGTGCGCCGTACGCGGTCCAGAGGTCCGCCATCAGCGGGCCCATCGACCAGCCGTCGCCCGCGATGTGGTGCAGGACGATCACCAGGAACCGCCCGGCGTCGTCGTCGTCCGTCCCGTCGTCCCCGCCGGACTCCACCAGGGCCGCCCGCAGGGGCAGTTCGGCACTCAGGTCGAACACGTGCCCGGCGGCGGCGTCGACGGTGGCCGCCAGCTCCGTACGGGGCACACGGAGCACCCGCAGCTCGGGCCGGGCGTCCGCCAGGATCCGCTGGTACGGCTCCCCGTCCACCGCGCCGTAGACCGTCCGCAGCACCTCGTGCCGCGCCCCGACGTCCGCCAGCGCCGCGGCGAACGCGGTGGCGTCCAGCGGTTCGTCCAGCCGGAGCACGACCGGGATGTTGTACGCCTGGCCCGGCCCGTCGAGTTCGTTGATGAACCAGAGCCTGCGCTGCGCGAACGACAGCGGGATCCGCTCCGGCCGCGCCCGCGGCGCCAGCGGGGCCCGGACCGGCTCCCCGGCGGTCGCCTCGACGCGCTCCGCCAGGCCGGCCACCGTCGGCGCCCGGAACAGATCCCGGATCGCCACCTCCACGCCCAGCGCCGCCCGCACCCGGTTGATGAGCCGGGTCGCCAGCAGCGAGTGCCCGCCGAGGTCGAAGAAGCTCTCGTCCACGCCGACCCGGCCGAGACCGAGCACCTCGGCGAAGAGTCCGCACAGGATCTCCTCCCGGAGCGTGCGCGGCGCGCGCCCCGGCGCGCTCTGCCGGGGCTCCGGCGCGGGCAGCGCCCGCCGGTCGAGTTTCCCGTTGACCGTCATCGGCAGGGCGTCGAGCGCCACCACGGCCGAGGGCACCAGATAGCCGGGCAGGCTCCGTGCCGTCGCGGCGCGCAGCGCCGCCTCGTCCACGCTCAGGCCCGGCCGGGGCACCACATAGGCGACCAGCCGCTTCCCGCCCGGCGCGTCGTCGCGCACGACCACGGCGACCCGCCCCACGGACGGGTCCCGGGCGAGGACCGCCTCGACCTCGGCGGGTTCGATACGGAAGCCGCGGATCTTGACCTGGTTGTCGGCCCGGCCGACGAACCGCAGCTCACCCTCGGCCGTCCACGCCACCAGGTCCCCGGTGCGGTACATCCGGCCGCCGTCGGCTCCGAACGGGTCGGGTACGAACCGGTCCGCCGTCAGCTCCGGGCGGCCGACGTATCCGCGGGCCACATGGTCACCGGCGATGTACAGCTCGCCGCTGGTACCCAGCGGCACCGGGTGCAGCCTGCGGTCGAGGACATGGGCGCGGGTGTGGTCCAGCGGACGGCCCAGGGACAGGGTATCCGGCAGGCCCCCGGAGCGGACGTACCGGTGCAGGTGCGAGGCGAACGTCGTCTCCGTCGGACCGTACACATGGGTCACCGCCGTGTCCGGGCAGTGTTCGAGCACCGTGCGCACCGCCGCCGCCGACACCACGTCGCCACCGGTCCCCACCTCGCGCAGCAGCCCGAGCGTGTCCAGCGCCTCTTCGGCCATCAGATGGAACAGCCCGACCGTGAGGAACGTCGCGGTGACCCCGTGCCGCTCGATCGCCCGGCTCAGGGACCGCACGTCCGCGCCGTCCCCGCCTGTCGTCACCAGCGTGCCGCCGGCCAGCAGCGGCACCCAGATCTCGTACGTCGACGCGTCGAAACCGTACGGCGAGTGCACCAGCACCCGGCGCTGGACCTCGTGGTCCCAGAACCGGTCCACCGCGAGCCGGGCGACATTGCGGTGCGTCACCCCGACGCCCTTGGGGCGGCCGGTGGAGCCGGAGGTGAACATCACGTACATCAGGGCCTGTTGGCCGCACGGTACGGCGGGCGAGGTGTCGGGGGTGCCGGCCGGGGCCGGGGCGTCGGCGCGCAGGACCACCGTCCCCGCGGCCCGCTCCGCGACCGCGACCTCGCTGTCCGCCGTGGTCGGGCCGACGAGCAGCAGCCGCGCCCCCACCTCCGCCATGACGAGCCGGACGCGGTCGGCGGGCGAGCGCCCGTCGACCGGCACATAGGCGGCGCCGGTCTTCAGCACCGCGAGCAGGGCGACGATCAGGTCGGGGCCGTGGTCCATGAGGACCGCGACGGTGCCCTGGGGCTCGGCCCCGGCGGCGATCAGACGGTGCGCGAGGAGATTGGCCCGGCGGTCGAGCTCCGCGTACGTCGTCTCGCCGCCGTCGTCGGCGAGCGCGACGGCGTCGGGGGTACGCCGGACCTGGGCCTCGAACAGCTCGTGCACCGGGCCGGACGGGAGCGGGACGCCCTCGGTGTCGTTGTACTCCGTGACGAGCAGGCGGTGTTCGTCCGCGGTGAGCAGATCGATGTCACCGACCGGACGGCCCGGATCGGCGGCCACCGCCCCCAGCAGGTGTGTGAGACGCGTGGACAGCAGCGCCGCCGTCCGGGGCTCGAACAGATCCGTGGCGTACTCCACGAATCCCTCCAGGCCACGGGGCGTGCCGTCGTCGTCGCGCTTCTCGGTCACCGTCAGCGTCAGGTCGAACTTCGTCAGTCCCGTGTCGAACGCGACGTCCGCGCCGGCCAGCGGGGAGCGTGTCCGCTCCGCGTCCGCCGGCGCCGTCCCGGTCGCCCCCGCGCCGTTCTGGAGCAGCAACATGACCTGGACCAGGGGGTGGTGGGCGGTGGAACGGTCCGGGTTGAGGTGTTCCACCAGCTGTTCGAAGGGGAGGTCCTGGTGGGCGTAGGCGGCGAGGTCGGTGTCGCGTACGCGGGCCACCAGGTCGGTGAAGGCCGGGTTGCCCGACACGTCGGTGCGCAGGACCAGGGTGTTGACGAAGAACCCGACGAGATCGTCCAGCGCCTCGTCCTCGCGGCCCGCGACGACGGTGCCGACCGGAATGTCGGTCCCCGCGCCCAGCCGGGACAGCGCCAGCGCCAGTGCCGCCTGGAGGACCATGAAGAGCGTCGAGCCCTGCGCGGCGGCGAGCCGGGCCAGCCTCTGGTGGGTGGGACCGTCCACGGTGAACGGCACCACGTCGCCCCCGTGCGTGGCGACCGCCGGCCGGGGCCGGTCGGCGGGCAGGTCGAGAACGGGCGGCAGCCCCTCCAACGCCCCCGACCAGAAACCCAGTTGGCGGGCGAGCGGGCTCCCGGCGTCCGCCGCGTCACCCACCGTCTCGCGCTGCCAGAGCGCGTAGTCGGCGTACTGGACCGGCAACGGCCGCCACTCGGGCGCCTGTTGGGTCAGCCGCGCGGTGTAGGCGGCCGACAGGTCCGCGAGCAGCGGCTCCATCGACCAGCCGTCGCCCGCGATGTGGTGCACCAGCACCACCAGCACCTGCGCGCCCGAGTCGTCCAGCTCCAGCAGCGACGCCCGGAAGGGCGGTTCGCCGCTCAGGTCGAACACGTACCCCACCGCGTCACCGATCGAGGCCGCCAGCCGCTCGTCGGTGGTGTGCACCACCTCCAGTGACGGCCGGACCCCGGTCAGGATCCGCTGGTACGGCTCGCCGTCCACCGCGCCGTACACCGTGCGGAGCACCTCGTGGCGCTCGGCGACATCGGCCAGCGCGTCCGCGAGGACGTCCGCGTCCAGCGGTTCGTCCAGCCGGAGCACGACCGGGATGTTGTACGAACGGCTCGGCCCGTCCAGCTCGTTGACGAACCAGAGCCTGCGCTGCGCGAACGACAGCGGAATCCGCTCCGGCCGCTCGGCCGGCGCCGGTGCGGGGCGCGTCCCGACCCCGGCCAGTTCGTCCAGCCGCCGGTCGAGTCCGGCCGGGGTGGGGGCCAGGAACAGATCGCGGATGCCGAGATCGGCACCGAGCACCGACCGCACGCGGTTCACCAGGCGCACACCGAGCAGCGAATGCCCGCCCAGATCGAAGAAGTTGTCGTCGGTCCCCGCCGACGGAAGACCCAGCACCTCGGCGAAGAGCCCGCACAGGATCTCCTCGCGGGGCGAACGTCCCCCGCGCGAGGTGCCCCCCGACGCCGCCGCGAACCCGGCGTCCCCGCCCCGCTCCGCCGCCAGCCGGTCACGCCGTTCGCGCTGTTCGGCCAGGGCGCGGTGTTCGGCGTCGGTGAGGGCGACGGCGGCGCTGACGCGGGTCGCCGGGTCGGCGGCCACGGCGTCCAGCGCGCGGGTGAGGAGGCCGAGCAGCAGGGTCGCGGTCGGTGCGTCGAACAGGTCGGTGGCGTACTGGAACCACACCTCGATCCCGGCCGCGTCGCCCGCGCCGTCCACCGTTTCGACACACGACACGCTCAGATCGAACTTCGCCGTCTCCAGCCCCGCCGGCTCGATGGTGCCCGGGACGTCGCCCAGCGGGACACCGGGATCGGCGTCGTTCTGGAGGGTGAGCATGGTCTGGAAGAAGGGGTGGTGGGAGAGGGAGCGGGCCGGGTTGAGGTGCTCGACGAGCAGGTCGAACGGCAGGTCGTCATGGGCGTAGGCGGCGAGATCCGACTCCCGTACCCGGTCGAGGAGTTCGGTGAAGGCGGGGTCGCCCGACACGTCGGTGCGCAGCACCAGCGTGTTGACGAAGAACCCGACCAGATCGTGCAGCGCCTCGTCGGGGCGCCCCGCCACCGGGGTGCCGATCGCGATGTCGTCGCCCGCGCCCGCGCCCGACAGGGCCGCCGCCAGCGCCGCCCGCAGCACCATGAACAGACTCGCCCCGTGCTCGGAGGCCAGCTCCCGCAGCCGCAGATGCGTGTCGGCGCCCAGCCGGACGGTCACGGTCTCGCCCCGGTACGACGGCTCCGCCGGGCGCGGCCGGTCGGCCGGCAGATCGAGCACCGCCGGAAGACCGGCGAGCGCCGTCCGCCAGAAGTCGATCTGACGGGCCATCACGCTTGCCGGGTCGTCCGCTTCGCCGAGCATGTCGTGCTGCCAGAGCGTGTAGTCGGCGTACTGCACCGGCAGTTGTTCCCACGCCGGGGCCGCGCCCGCCGACCGGGCCGCGTACGCCGTCGTCAGGTCCCGCAGCAGCGGGCCCATCGACCAGCCGTCCGTCGCCACGTGATGGAGCAGCACTACCAGGACCGACTCGTCCGGGCCCGTCACGAACAGCCGTACCCGCACGGGGACATCGGCGGGCACGTCGAACGACTCCCCGGTGAACGCCGCCACCGCCGCCTCACCCGTACCCGGCGCGCACTCGACGACGGCGAAGGCGCCCTCCGCACGGTCGAGCACCCACTGATACGGCTCGCCGTCCACGGCCGGGAACACCGTCCGCAGCACCTCGTGCCGCTCGATCACGTCCGCGACGGCCGCCGCCAGCGCCTCGGCCCGCGGCACGCCGGCCAGCCGCAGCACCAGCGGCACGTTGTACGTGGCCGAAGGGCCTTCGAGCCGGTTGAGGAACCACAGACGCCGCTGCGCGAAGGACAGCGGAACCCGGTCTTCGGCGGGAGGATGCTCATGCCCGGGCGGTGCCGGATCCGCCGGGCGGGCCTGCTGCTCCCGGGACGGCCGCATCGCCCGCAGCATCGCCCGGTCGATCTTGCCGGTGCTGGTTCTCGGCAGCGACTCGATCAGACTGATCACACCCGGTACGGCCGGCGGCGGCAGCTGTTCCGCGAGCGCCTCGCGTATCCCGGCCGGCGTCGGACCACCGTCCGCGACGACATACGCCACCAGCCGCTTCGTACCGTCCGGCGACTCCTGAGCCACCACAGCGGCGGCTCGGACGTCCGGCTGACCCAGCAGCACCGACTCCACGGCCGCGGGGTCGATCCGATGCCCGCTGATCTTGACCTCGTCGTCCACCCGCGACACATGGACGAGCCGGCCGTCGGAGCCGAGGCGCACCACATCGCCCGTACGGTAGGCCGGCCTGCCGTCGAGGCGGGTGAAGCGACGGGCCGTCAGCTCCGGCCGGTCCAGATAGCCACGGGCCAAACCGCCGCCCAGCAGCCACAGTTCACCGTCGACCAGGGCCGCCGCGACACCCGGCAGCGGAAGCCCGATGGGCACCCCGTCGGACTCCGAGGCACCGTCCGCGGGCCCCTCGGTCAGGTCGGCCACGGTGGCGACGACGGTCGCCTCGGTCGGTCCGTACGTGTTGAGCAGCCGTACCCGCGAGCCCACCGCGCGCCGCCAGCGCGCCACCCGCTCGGGAAGCGCCGCCTCACCGCCGATGATCACCGTACGCAGCGCTGCGGGCAGCTCCGCCACACCGGCGGCCACGGCGTACGCCAGCTCGTGCCAGTAGGCCGTCGGCAGATCGAGAACCGTCACACCGTGCGCGACGCAGCCCGCCAGCATTCCGCGCACGTCAAGCATGTCGTCCGTGCGCAGCACGAGCGTGCCGCCCGCGCACAGCGTCACGAAGATCTCCTCGACACTGGCGTCGAAGTGCAGCGGCGCGAACTGGAGGACCCTGTCCCGCGCGCCGAAGCCGTACCGCTCCGTGGCGCCCGCCACGAAGTGCGCCAGTGCCTCCTGGCCGACGAGCACCCCGTTGGGCGTCCCGGTCGACCCGGAGGTGTAGATCACGTACGCGGTCCCCGCGCCCGCGGTGGACCCCGGCAGCACCGCGTCGCCCCCGGCGCGCACCGTGTCCGGGTGCGGCGGCTCCCCGTCGCACGCGTCGGCCAGGATCGCCGAGTTGCGCGCCAGGGGCGCGTCCGGGTCAAGCGGCAGATAGGCCGCCCCGGAGCGAAGCGCCGCCAGGACGCTCACGATCGCCTCGACACCGCGCGGCCTGCACACCGCGACCAGCCGCCCGGGACCGGCACCCGCCGCCCGGAACAGCCCGGCGCGCACCGCCACCGCTTCGGCCAACTCGGCGTAACTCAACCGGACATCGCCGTGCACCAGAGCCGTCCGCCGCGGATCGGCCGCCGTCCGAAGATCGATCAGCTCCAGCACCGGCACCGCCGGTGCGGCCAGCGGCCCGCCGTCCAGGAGCACGGACGGCTCCGGACCCCGGTTCGGTTCGGCGTCGGTGGTGGGCACCGCGAGGTCGGTTGACCGCATCGGACTTCCTCCTTACGGGGGCGTTGGTCGGACGGACCGGCACGGAGCCGGGACGACGGCCACCGGGAACGCCCGGTCCAGGGCCCGCCGCCCTTCTGGCAGAAGGCTAGGTACGGCCGGGACCGGCGATCGGCAGTAGCTGAGGCAGATTGGGAGGAACGAGCACTGCCGTCGGCGTCGCGCCGGGTCCGGTCGAAAGCGCCCTCCGCGGAGTCGAACTGACGGAAAGTCACCTCGCTCACGCGGACGGGACGCGCCTCCCGGCGGGGCGACGGTCACGTCCTGCGACGACCCGTATGGACGGCCCTGCCCCGGGGAGTTCGCACGGGTGGTGTCCCGCCCCGTCCGGAAGGACCGGATGGGGGAGCGTCGTCTGCCGCTCACGGCTCACGGCTCCCGGCGCTGGACGCAGGGTCACGAGCCCGCGACGCCGGAGTCCGCACACGAGGGCCGGCCGAAGTCCCCGCCGACGCTCGCGGCGCGAAGCGCGGCACCGTGCGCGAGGTGACGGCGCGTCGACACGACTCGGGGACGTGTCGACGCGGCGGCTCGCCCCCGGGACCCGGATTGCCGCCTGCCCGCCGGGCGCGGACCGCGCGCCCTCCGGAGCGCGAAGGGCCGCCCCCGTGCATACGGGAGCGGCCCCACCCCGGCGGGCTTACGCGCGGCCCGCCGCTACCGCTGTGTCGTGTACGCGGCTGCCCGAGCGGGTCCTGCGGCGCAGCGTGGGACGGCTCTCCTGGGCGCCCGGCGCCGTCTCCGGCGCGCCCCTCGCGGGCAGCCGCTCCGCCAGCGTGGCGACGGTCGGCGCGTTGAACACGTCACGCAGCGTCAGTTCGGCGCCCAGCACCGAGCGGATCCGGTTCACCAGCCGTACCGCGAGCAGCGAATGGCCGCCCACCCGGAAGAAGTTGTCGTCCCTGCCGATCTTCCTCCCGCCGAGTATCTCCGCGAACAGACCGTGCAGGATCTCCTCCCGCGCGTCGCGGGGCGCCTCGGTCTCCGCACGCCGCACGTCCTCGGGGGCGGGCAGGGCGAGCCGGTCGAGCCGGCCGTCCCGGGTCAGTGGAAGCGCGTCCACCACGACGAACTCCGCCGGCACCCAGTGCGCGGGCAGCGTCCCGGCCACATCCGCCCGTACCGCCGCCACGTCCGGGCCACCTCCGTGCGCCGGGACCTGGTAGGCGACCAGGCGGTGCGTGCCGGGTTCGTCCTCCCGCAGGAGCACGGCGGCGCGGCGGACGGACGGATGCCGGGTGAGGACCGCCTCGATCTCGCGGGGCTCCACCCGCAGCCCCCGTACCGCCGGCTGTACGTCCCCGCCGCGGCCGAGGACGCGGAGCGTTCCGTCCGCCTGCCGTACGGCCGTCTCGCCCGTACGGTGCATCCGCCCGCCCGCGGGGCCGAACGGATCGGCGGTGAAGAACGCCGCCGACACCCCGGCCCGGCCCGGGAAGCCGTCCGCGCTCCGCGGACCCGCCACGTACAGGTCGCCCGGCACACCCACGGGCACCGGACGCAGTCTGCCGTCCAGGACACGACGGGACCCCTCACCGAAGGCCCCCGCCGCCGTCCCCGTCCCCGCCGCGTTCCCCACGGTGCCGCCGTGACCGTACACACTGCCCGCCGCGCCATGACCGTTCGCGATCCGCACCTGCCCGAACAGACTCTCCGCACGGGCCAGTTGACGCGGCGAGGGCATCTCGTCGGTGGTGACCACCAGGCCGAGCCGGGCGAACGCCTCCGGATGGTCGTCCACGAGCACGTCGAACACCCGGCCCGGCAGCGCCGTCGCGGTGACACCGTGCTCGACGACGAGCGACGCGAGCGCCTCGGGCCGCCTGCTGCCGCCGGACCACAGGACGCAGGCCGCGCCGGTGAGCAGCGGACGCCACAGCTCCAGGGCGAACCGCCCCGACGTCACGGGTGCGTGCTGGAGCCACACCTCCGGGCCGTGCCCGGCCCCCGCGAGCGCGGGGTCCGTGGCGGCGGCCACCACGGCGCGGTGCGAGAACAGCGCGGCGGGGGAGCCGGCCTGGACGCATGCCGCGTCGGAGGCGTCGCCGGTGAGCGCCGGGGTCCCCGGATCGATCTCGGTGTCCACCACGGAACTCCCCGCCGGGCAGACGCCGTTGGCGTCCAGCACGACGACACGGGCCGGCCGAGCCGCACCCAGCCGCTCCGCCGCCTCCGGGACGGCGCAGACCAGCGCGGCGAGCCCGCTCCCCGCACCGTCCGCCCCGGCGAGCCGGTCCTCGTCCACGGCGGCGTCCGCCGCCGGGTCCAACAGCGCGTAAGCGGCACCGGACTTGAGCGTGGCCAGCGCCGAGACGACCAGTGGGATGCCCGGCTCCAGCAGCACACCCACCACATCACCGCGTCCCACGCCGAGCCCCACCAGTTCGTGCGCGAGCCGGTTCGCGGCGGCGTCGAGTCCGCCGTACGTCATCCGCCCGCCGGCCGCGATCAGCGCGACGGCGTCCGGGGCGGACGCGACGTGCCGGGCGAAGAGTTCCGTGATCCGTGCCCCGGGCGCCGGGAGACCCCCGGTGTCGGGGGCGCGCAGCGCGGCGCGGTCGGCCGCCGTCAGCAGGTCGATCTCCTCGATCCCGCGCTCGGGAGCCGCCGCGACCTGCCGCAGCACCGCCGTGAGGCAGTCGACGACCAGCCGGGCCGTGGCGGCGTCGTACAGGTCCGTGGCGTACTCCAGCACACCCGTGAGGCCGCCACGCGCGCCGTTCGCCTCCTGCCGCTCGGTCAGCGCCAGCGTCAGGTCGAACTTGGCGCGCCCGGTGTCGAAGAGGACGTCGGACCCCGACAGCACGGACCGGCCCTCGGCGCCCGCGCCGGCCGTGCCCCCCGCGCTGCGCAGCAGCAACATGACCTGGACGAGCGGGTGATGGGCGGTGGACCGGTCCGGACTCAGGTGCTCGACGAGTTGTTCGAAGGGGACGTCCTGGTGGGCGTACGCGGCCAGGTCGGTCTCCCGGACCCTGGCCACCAGGTCGGTGAAGGCGGGATTGCCCGACACGTCCGTCCGCAGGACGAGGGTGTTGACGAAGAAGCCCACCAGATCGTCCAGCGCCGCGTCGCCGCGTCCGGCCTCGACGGTGCCGACCGGCAGATCGGTCCCCGCCCCCAGCCTCGACAGCGTGACCGCCAGCGCGGCCTGGAGGACCATGAACAGCGTCGCACCGCTCTCCCCGGCGATCCCGGCCAGCGCGTCGTGCGTGGCCGCGTCGAGCGCGAACGGTTCCAGCGCGCCTCCGTGCGTCGCGACCGCCGGGCGGGTCCGGGCGGCAGGCAGCTCCAGCACCGGCGGGGCGCCGTCCAGCGTCGCCCGCCAGAAGCCGAGCTGCCGTGCGAGAACGCTCTCCGGGTCGGACTCCTCGCCCAGCACCTCGCGCTGCCAGAGCGCGTAGTCGGCGTACTGGACCGGCAACGGCCGCCACTCGGGAGCCTGTTGGGTCAGCCGCGCGGCGTAGGCGGCCGACAGGTCCGCGAGCAGCGGTTCCAGGGACCAGCCGTCGCCCGCGATGTGGTGGACCAGCACCACCAGCACCTGCGCGCCCGAGTCGTCCAGCTCCAGCAGTCGGGCCCGAAGGGGCACATCGGCGCCGAGGTCGAAGATCTGACCGGTCGCCGCGTCCACGGCCCCGGTCAGCCCCGCCTCGTCGGTGTGCACCACGTCCAGCGGCGGCCGGACCCCGGTCAGGATCCGCTGGTACGGCTCGCCGTCCACGACACCGCACACCGTGCGGAGCACCTCGTGGCGCTCGGCGACATCGGCCAGCGCGTCCGCGAGGACGTCCGCGTCCAGCGGTTCGTCCAGCCGGAGCACGACCGGGATGTTGTACGAACGGCTTGGCCCCTCAAGCTCGTTGACGAACCAGAGCCTGCGCTGTGCGAAGGACATCGGCACCCGCTCGGGCCGCTCCACCGGTACCGGCGCGGGCCTCGAAGCCGCGCCCGCCAGTTCGTCCAGCCGCCGGTCGAGACCGGCCGGGGTGGGGGCAAGGAACAGATCGCGGATGCCGAGCTCGACGCCGAGCACCGACCGCACGCGGTTCACCAGCCGTATGCCGAGCAGCGAATGCCCCCCGTTGCGGAAGAAGTTGTCGTCCGGTGCGACCCGTCCCCGGCCCAGCACCGCCCCGAAGAGCCCGCACAGGATCTCCTCGCGCGGCGAGCGCGCCACCCTGGTGGAGCCCCCGGATCCGGTGTGCCCGTCCGCGTCACCGGATGCCTCCTTCCCCGCCCCGCCGGCCCCGTGCCGCGCGACCCGTTCGCGCCGTTCGGCCAGGGCGCGGTGTTCGGCGTCGGTGAGGGCGACGGCGGCGCTGACGCGGGTCGCCGGGTCGGCGGCCACGGCGTCCAGCGCGCGGGTGAGGAGGCCGAGCAGCAGGGCCGCGGTCGGCGCGTCGAACAGGTCGGTGGCGTACTGGAACCACACCTCGACACCGCCCGGCTCCCCGCCGTCGCCGTACACCTCCGTGCAGAAGACGTTGATGTCGAACTTCGCGGTGCGCAGCCCGGCCGGCTCGACGGCGCCGGGAATGTCACCGAGCCGTACGCCGGAGTCGGTGCCGTTCTGGAGGGTGAGCATGGTCTGGAAGAAGGGGTGGTGGGAGAGGGAGCGGGCCGGGTTGAGGTGCTCGACGAGCAGGTCGAACGGCAGGTCGTCATGGGCGTAGGCGGCGAGATCCGACTCCCGTACCCGGTCGAGGAGTTCGGTGAAGGCGGGGTCGCCCGACACGTCGGTGCGCAGCACCAGGCTGTTGACGAAGAACCCGACCAGATCGTTGAGCTCCTCCTCCGGGCGTCCCGCCACGGCCGAGCCCACGACGATGTCGTCCCGCCCGCTCACCAGTGCCAGGACACCGGACAGGGCCGCCTGCGCCACCATGAACAGGCTTGCCCGCCGCGTGCGCGCCAGCTCCAGCAGCCGCGCATGGGTTCCGGCGTCGATCCAGCCCTTCACCAGATCCCCCCGGCCCGACGGCTCCGCCGGTCGCGCCCGGTCCGCCGGCAGCTCCAGCACCGGCGGCACCTCGGACAACGTCCCGCGCCAGAAGTCCAGTTGCTCGGTGAGGACGCTGTCGGGGTCGTCCGCTTCGCCGAGCATGTCGCGCTGCCAGAGCGTGTAGTCGGCGTACTGCACCGGCAGTTGTTCCCACGCCGGGGCCGCGCCCGCCGACCGGGCCGTGTACGCCGTGGTCAGGTCCCGCAGCAGCGGTCCGGTCGACCAGCCGTCGGTCGCCACGTGGTGCAGCAGCAGCACGAGTACCGACGCGTCCGCGCCCGTGACGAACAGCCTTACCCGCAGCGGCCGTTCCGCCGTGATGTCGAAGGACTCGTGCGCGAACGCGTCCACCAGGGCGTCGACCGCCCCGGGCGCGCACTCCACCCACTCCGGCTCCGGTCCGGGACCGTCCAGGATCCGCTGGTACGGCTCGCCGTCCACTGCGGGGAACACCGTGCGCAGTACCTCGTGGCGGCGCACCACGTCCGACACCGCGTCGGCCAGCGCGTGCCGGTCCGGCACACCGCCCAGCCGCAGCACGACCGGCACGTTGTAGGTCGCCGACGCGCCTTCCAGGCGATTCATGAACCACAGCCGACGCTGCGCGAACGACAACGGGAGCACAGTCATTCCTCCAGACACCTTCAGGGGAGTTGAACGGTCTCGCCGGCCGCCGCCGGGATTCGGCGCGGCACGGGTGGCGGGACGGGGACACGCGGGGGGAGTGCCGTGAGCGGCACACGGGGCCCGGGGCCTCCCCGTGAGGAGGACCCCGGGTCCCCGGGCGGGCGCGGCACCGGGTCGGCGGCCGGTGCCGCGCGGCGGACGGGCCGCCGGTCAGGCCGAGACGCCGACCGGCTGCCGTTCGGTCTCGGTGGCGGCGAGCATCGACTCGATCCGCCCGGCGAGGTCACGCAGCCGGGGGTGCGCGTACACGGTCTTCACCGGAAGGCTCACCCCGAGCTCCCTGCGGACCCCCGCGACCAGTTTGATCGCCAGCAGCGAGTGGCCGCCCAGTTTGAAGAAGTTGTCGTCGGCGCCGATCCGCGGTCTGTCGAGCACCTGTGCCCAGACGCGGGCGATCAACTCCTCGACGGGCCCGGTGGGTTCGTCCGCGGCGGGCTCCCCGGCGGGGGCGGCCGTCCCGGCCACCGGTGCCGGGGCGACCGGAGCGGGAAGCGCGGCCCGGTCCAGTTTGCCGCTGGGTGTCGTGGCGAACCGCGCCACCTCGTTGAGCACCGCCGGCACCATGTAGCCCGGCAGGGTCGCCGTCAGGTGCTCGCGCAGCGCGGCCCCGGTCACCGGGTGCGAGGCGCGGTAGTACGCCACGAGCCCGGCGGTCCCGTTGACGTCGTCCCGCAGGACCACCGCGGCCTCCGCGACCGCGGGATGACCGGCCACGGCCGCCTCGATCTCGAACAGCTCCACACGGTGGCCACGCACCTTGACCTGGCCGTCGGCGCGGCCCAGGTAGGCGAGCCGGCCGTCCGGCAGCCTGCGGCACAGATCACCGGTCCGGTACATCCGCGAGCCGTCCGCCGACAGGTCGGCCACGAACCGCTCGGCGGTCAGACCGGGGCGCCGCCGGTAGCCGCGCGCGACCCGGGGGCCGGCCAGATACAGCTCGCCGGTCTCTCCGTCCGCGACCGGCCGCAGACCGTCGTCGAGCAGCCGCATGCGCAGTCCGGGCAGGACCGCGCCGATGTGCGGACCGTCGCCGGAGGCTATCCATCCGGCGGTCGCGTCCACGGTGCACTCCGTCGGGCCGTACAGGTTGACCGCGCGCAGCACACCCTCGTCCACCAGCTCCGCCAGACGCCCCCACAGGACGGGGCTGATCGCCTCACCGCCGATGAGGAGGGTCAGCGGACCGTCGGCCGCCGGGTCACGGGGCGGGAGATGCTCCAGAAGCGGTTCGGCGTGCGACGGGGTGATGTCGAGGTCGGTCAGCGACCGGTCCCCGATCAGCGCGGCGAGCAGCGCCGGGTCGGACCGTGTCTCCGTGTCGATCATGACCAGTGTGTCGCCCCGGCAGAGCCGTACCCACTGCTGCACCGACGCGTCGAAGGAAGGAGACGCGTTCCAGCCGACCCTGCCCGGCCCGGGAGCGGCGATCCTCTCGGACTCCAGCTCCGCCAGGAGCGCCGAGGCGGAGCCCCGGCTCACCTCGACGCCCTTGGGCAGCCCGGTGGAGCCGGAGGTGTAGATGACATACGCGAGGCCCTGCGCGTCGACCGCTACCGGGGCGAAGCCGCCCCCGGTCACCGGGTCTGCGGGCGAGAGAAGCTGACCGACCGTCACCCGGCCGGGTCCGGCGGCCGTTTCGGCGCCCGCCTCCGCGACACCTGCCTCCGCGACACCGTCCGCCGCGTCGTCCGCCACGATCAGCAGATCGGCGGCCGAGTCCTCGACCAGATACCTCCGGCGCTCCGCGGGCAGCGCCGGGTCCACCGGCAGATAGGCCGCGCCCGCGGTGAGTGTGCCGATCAGTGCCACCACCAGGTCGGCGCCGCGGGGCAGGCTCAGCGCCACCACGCTCTCCGGGCCCACACCGCGCCCGGCCAGGGACCGCGCGACGCGCCCCGCCTCGGCGCGCAGTTCACCGAAGGTCAGCTCCCGGTCCCCGGCCACGACGGCGGGGCGGCCGGCCGGGACGTTCGCGAGCCGGGCCAGCAGGTCCGCCGCACCGGTTCCGGCCGGTGCCTCACCCGTGTACTCGCTGTACGCATGTGCGGTTGTCATCGTCCGCTCACTCCCCGAACGCGGTCGTCGCCGGCGCGGTCTCGGGACGGCAGTCGTCCAGGGTGATCGGGTCGCCCATGGCCACCAGGATCTTCCGGTCACCCTTGAAGGACTCCCGCCCGTGGGCGTTGAGCACGTTGTCGACCAGCATCACATCGCCGCGCTGCCAGGTCTCCCGGACGGTGACCTGGTCGTAGACACGGTTGATCGCGTCGACCTCGTCGGCCGTCAGCCGGGTGCCGTCGCCGAGATAGGTGTCGAACGGCAGCCCGTCGTCCCCGTACGTCTCCAGCAGCACCTCGCGGACGTCGGCGTCCAGCGTCCGGTTGTTCCAGAACGCGAAGTGGTTGAACCACGACTTCTCGCCCGTGACCGGGTGGGTCACGACCGCCGAGCGCCGCTGGCGGGTGCGCAGCCCGCCGTCCGGCAGCCATTCGTAACCGATGGCGTTCTCACGGCAGTACGCCTCGGCCACGGCGGGGTCCTCGGTGGCGAAGCTCTTCTGCCAGGGGAGTCCGGCCAGTTCGGAGAAGTTACGGGTCAGCAGCCAGCCCTTGGCCATGAACCGCTCGCGCAGATCGGCGGGCAGCAGGCGCAGCGCGGCGCGCATGTCGCCCACCGTCGTCGCACCGTCCTCGGTGGGGGCCGTGACACAGCCGAACAGCAGGGTGCCGGGGAAGTCGAGTGTGTAGCTGTTCTCGTTGTGCAGCCGGATCGGCTGGACGGCGGGCAGGTCGGTCGACGAGAACACTCCCTCGCCGAAGTCCGTGCGCGGCGTGGCCTTCTCCTTGTAACCGGCTCTGCGCGGCATGAGAACGTCACGTACCCGTCCGAAGTCGGCCGCGTCGCCCACGCCCAGCCCGCGGATCAACAGCGCGCCGGAGCGGTGCAGTTCGTCCCTGACGGCCGGCCGCTGGTCGGTGAGCCAGTCGATCGCCGGGTCGATCGCGTCGAACGAGGGGGTCCGCAGGACCGCGGGCTTGCCCGCTTCCCTGCTGACATCGAGAGCGGTGGCGGGAGTGGCGGTGGCCGTGGGCGACATCGCGTGATTCCTTCTGATCGGGTGGACGAGTGGTGGGATGGTGTGGGTCAGGCGAACTCGTGCGGGGTGGGCGCCCCGGAGATCACGGAGTTGACCAGGCCGAAGAAGCGCTCCAGCTGCTGCTGGAAGTAGAAGTGGCCGCCCGGCAGGCACTCGGACACCGCGGGGCCGGTGGTGATCTCGGCCCATCGCGTGAGCGCGTCGAGCGGTACGACCGGGTCCTCGGTGCCGCCGATGGCCGTCACCGGGCAGTTCAGCGCGGGGGAGGGGCCGGTGTAGCGGTAGACGTCGTCGAGGGCGAAGTCCGCGCGGATCGAGGGGATGATGATCTCGCGCAGCTCGGGCTCGTCGAGAATGCCGTCGTCGGTGCCACCGCGCGCCTTGATCGCCGTGACGAGTTCGTCGTCGGTGAGCCGTTCCGGGTGGACCGTGCTCGGGTTGGCCATGAACGGCGCCCGGCACGCCGAGGCGATGAGGGCGCGCGGGGCGCGGCCGGCCAGGGTGAGGGCGCGTGCCACCTCGAAGGCGACCAGTGAGCCCATGCTGTGCCCGAGCACCACCAGGTCGTCGGTCCCGGCCGGCAGGCTCTCCACGATCGGGCCGACCAGGTCGTCCACGCCGGTGGGCAGCGGATCGGAGAAACGGGCGCCGCGGCCGGGGTACTGGCCGATCAGCAGCCGGACACCGGCGGGCAGGAAGGCCCGCCACTCCGTGTACGCGTGGGCGTTTCCGCCCGCGTGCGGGAGGACCAGCAGGGACGTACGCACATCGGTGGCGTCGGCGGCGTCGAGCGTCCACACCACGTCGTCGGGATCGGTGATCACCTTGCACTCCGTTCGTCTGAAAGGCGGTCGTGAAGAGGCGACGACCGTGAGGAGGCCCGGGAGGGCCGGGTGTGAGACGCGCCGCTACCGGGGGGTGCCCGCCTCGGTACGGCGGCGCAGGGCCGGGCGCTTGCGCTGCCGGGGAGCCGCTTCCCTCAGGGTGGTGATGTGGTGGGTGAGGGTGGCGGGGGTGGGGTTTTGGAAGATGTCGCGGATGGTGAGGTTGGTGTGGAGGGTGGTGCGGATGCGGGTG
>NZ_JBVJNN010000027.1:91533-95071 GCF_055583685.1 Streptomyces sp. NPDC104581 | reverse complement strand
CCCCCCCCCCCCCCCCCCCCCCCCCCCCCCCCCCCCCCCCCCCCCCCCCCCCCCCCCCCCCCCCCCCCCCCCCCCCCCCCCCCCCCCCCCCCACCGCCGTCGTCCGTCCGGCTCGCCGCCGCCCGTGCGCCCGGTCCGCTCAGCCCGTCAGCCGGAGCGCCACGGAGATCCCGCCCGCCATGAACGCGGTGCCGACCAGCATGAACACCACCTGCACACCGTGCCCGTAGCCGTCGATCCGCATCCGCTCGGGCCGCCTGGGGTCGTAGCGGATCCGGACCGGGGTCCCGGGCCGGAACCTGCCCACCCAGGAGCGCCCGTACGGAGACTCGACCTCCATGCGCCGCCCGTCGTCGGTCACCCAGCCGACGACCGGCCGGTGGACCGATCCTCCTTGCCCGTCGGAGGTCGTCTCCAGCCGGACGATCCAGCCTTCGGCCGGGACGCCCTCGCGCCGCAGGACGAAGGCACGCCGCAGGCCGACGAAGCCGATGACGAAGACGGCGGCGCCGACAGCGGCGAACGCGAGGGGAAACAGCCAGCCGGGCACGGGTCCACACTCCCTACGGGTCGGGGTCCAGAGTAGGGGTGCGGCCGGCGGCACGGGAGACTCGGGGGCGTACCGCCGGCGGTCTCGGCGCGCAGTGCGGTGACCAGCCAGGCGTACTCGTCGGTGTGCGCGGGCAGCGGCTCGCGGCCACGCACCCGCGCGACCAGTTCCCGGTACCGTACGGCGCCCGCCGCCCCGACTGTCGCCGCCCGCCCGGCCGGCGCCCCTGTGGCCGGACCACACGCCGCCCGCGCCGTCGGCGGACGAAAGGGCGGACCCCGCCTGATGTGCCGGTGCGGGAGTTGCCGAGGGACCCCAGCGTGCCGGAGTCCGTCCGGGGCGTCCTCGGGGACTGCCGGGGTCCGATCGCGGCCTGCGCGAAGCCGTGTACCGCGATCTGACGGCCGACGGCCGGGACGAGCTGGTGGTGGCCCTGGTGGACGAACCGTCCTCGGGACTGACGCTCGTTCAGGTCTACCGGGCTTCGGGCGGCACCGTGCGGCCGGTGCTGATCAACTGGGGCCCGGAGGGTCTCACCGGTGAGACCCTCGGCAAGGACCTGATCCTCACGTCGGCGGGCCGCGACGGCCGCGTCACCACCCGCTACCGGTGGAACGGCGAGGTGATGACCGTCGAGAACCCGTGGAAGTCGTCGGACGGCGTGAGGCCGGCGCCCGGCCCGCCGGCTCCCGAGAAGGCGGATCCGCGGCAGCACGCCCGGCCCGTCCGGTGAGATCCGGAGAACGGTGCGCCGTCCCGCCCCACCCCCGTCCGGGCGGGACGCCGCACTCGGCCTCCGGTGTCCCGGAGGTCAGTCACCGGCCCCGGGCCGCTCGTCCAGTTCATCGGGGAACTCCCGGTCGCCGGCCCGGGGCGTCTGCGGCCCGTGGCTCGTCATGACGACCGTCTGCTCGACCCGTACCATCCGGAAGACGTCCTCCGCGATGATCACCTGGTCCTCACCGCGTTCCACCGCGTCGGCCGCCCGGGCGAAACGGCCGGCGAACTCCCCCGCGTGCGCGCCCCGCGCCCGCAGCACGGCACCCAGGTCGAGCCGCGCCTCCTCCTCGAAGGGCACGGCCGGGAACAACTGCCGCCAGCCGCCCTCCTCGTGAATCATGGCGGCGTAGGCCGTGTAGTGGGAGACGGACATCCGCTCCCACTCGGGCCCGTCCACCCGGAACTCCTCACGGAGTTCCTCCTCACGCTTCCCGACCTCCAGCAGCCGCCGGGCCGCCGCGTCGTCGAATGCACCGTCTGAGCTCGCGTCCATACCCCCAGCGTGCCCCACCCCGCGGCACCCGGCGCGCGGAATCATCGACACGACGGGGTCAGGGCCGCCAGACGCCGGTGCGCGCGGCGTCCACGGCGAAGTCGGTGAAGTCACGGGGCTTCCGGCCGAGGGCCTCCTCGACTCCGTGCACGAGGTGGGCGTTGCGCCCGTCGTTGATCAGCTCGAACAGGTCGGCGAAGTCGGCGGGGGCGCCCACCGAGCGGAGGAAGTCCCGGTACTCCTCGATCGTGACCGGGGTGTACGCGATCTCCCGGCCGGTGACCCCGGACAGTTCACCGGCGATCTCCGCGAAGCCGATCAGCCGGGGTCCGGACAGCTCGTAAGTCCGGCCGGTGTGCCGGTCGTCGGTGAGCGCCGCGACGGCGACGTCCGCAATGTCGTCGACATCGACGAACGGCTCGACCGCGTCGCCGGTCGGCAGCGCCAGCTCCCCGGCGAGCACGGGCTCCAGGAAGAAGCCCTCGGTGAAGTTCTGGTTGAACCAGCTCGCCCGGACGACCGTCACATCGGCGCCGCTGCCGCGCACCTTCCCCTCGGAGATCAGGGCGCCTTCCTCACCTCGCCCGGAGAGCAGCACCAGACGGCGTACGCCCATGGCGACGGCCCGCTCCGCGAACGCGCCGACGGTCTCGGCTGCACCGGGGAAGGCGAGGTCCGGGTAGTAGCTGAGGTAGACGGCTCCGACACCGTCCAGCGCGGCGTCCCAGGTGTCGGGCTCCTCCCACACGAAGGGGGTCCCGCCGCGGCGTGAGGCGATGCGCACCGGCAGTCCGCGCCGCGTGAGCCGGGCGGCCACGCGCCGTCCGGTCTTGCCCGTACCACCGGTGACCAGGGTCGTGCTCGCCGCCGCATCCCGTGTGTGCACGGTGTTGTGCGTGTTCTGTGTCATGCGTTCAGTCAATTACGGGGCGGCCCCGCCGGACATGGCCGTGACGCTCACTCGCATAAGCGTGCGTCTACGCCGGTGGTAGCACTTTCGTCCCCGCGCTCCCCTGGTACTCCCCGCGCAGTAGTCGCGGGCCATCCGGCGAGCCGATGCGCCGTGAGCCGTACCGGTGGAGTGTGGGCGACGACGGAGCACTCGTTGCGGACGGGGAGAGAGCTGATGGACAGGGAGCTGGCCGAGTTCGGACGACGGTGGGCGATGGCCGAACTGCACGGTGACATCGACATGTTGGACCGGCTGCTCGCGGACGACTTCCGCGGGGTCGGACCGCGCGGATTCATCCTCGACAAGGCGCGTTGGCTGGAGCGGTACGCCTCGGGCGACCTCATCCACGACTCGTTCGACTGGAAGGAGGTCGAGGTGCGGCGGCACGGCGACGCCGCGGTGGCCATCGGAGTGCAGTGTCAGCAGAGCATCGTCGACGGCCGGGACGCGGACGGCCGCTTCCGCGCGACCCAGTTCCTGACGAAGTGCGGAGAAGACGCCGGGGCCGGGCCGGGTGCCGGGTGGCGGCTCGTCGGAATCCATCTGACCGCCATGGCCGAACCGCTGCCCTGAGCCCGCTCCGGATCGTCCACCAGGTCGGGGGGGGGGGGGGGGGGGGGGGGGGGGGGGGGGGGGGGGGGGGGGGGGGGGGGGGGGGGGGGGGGGGGGGGGGGGGGGGGGGGGGGGAGGGTGGGGGGGGGGGGGGGGGGGGGGGGGGGGGGGGGGGGAGGGGGGATAGACGAGGAGGGAGGGGTGGAGCTGG
>NZ_JBVJNN010000027.1:0-91523 GCF_055583685.1 Streptomyces sp. NPDC104581 | reverse complement strand
ACCCCCCCCCCCCCCCCCCCCCCACCCCCCCCCCCCCCCCCCCACCGCGGCCCCCGCCCCCCCCCCCCCCCCCCCCCCCCCGACCGAGGGGAACGGGGTCGGCTGCCGGGTCTCAGACCTTCTCGCCCGCGCCGCCACCGCCCGCCGCGGCCTTGATGCCCCCGGTGATCTCGTCCATCACGGGCAGCTCGGGCGCCTTGTCGTTGATGTCGAACCCGGAGCGCACGATGATCAGCATGCCCTGCGCGCCGGGCGCGGGTGACGGGAAGGCGAGCGACTGCACGTACCCGTCGTCGCCCTTGCCGGTGACGACCTTCCACCGCACGAGATAGCCCTTCTTGCCCGCGACGGTCACCGCCTCGGACTTCAGCTCCTCGTGCGAGGAGATCTCTCCGTAGCTCTCACCGCCGTAGGACTCCTCGGCGTTCTTCTTGATGTCCGCCTCGGCCGCCGCCTTGGCGGTGGTGGCCTTGATCTCCAGGGCGATCGCCGGGACGGAGTTGACCCCGCCGCGTACGCAGGACTCGTCCGGGTTTCCCGGGCACGGGTGCTCCCCGGTGCTCACTCCGGCGCCGACGGGACCCGACTGGCCGCTCCAGCCTTCCGGCACCGGGATGCTGATGCCGCTGGCCATGTCGGTGGCGTAGCCGTCCTCGGTCGGGACCTCCTGCTCGGGGCCGCCGTCTCCGCCGCCACCGCCCGGGCCGTCGCCTCCGTCGGGTGCGCCGGGGCCGCCGGGCGGCTGCGACTCGTCCGGTGCCGGGCGCTCCTGGCCCGGTTTGCTGGGTGCGGTCGACGGCGTCGTACTCGCGCTGTCCGCCGAGTCGTCGCCGTCCTCCCGGAGCAGGAGGAAGCCGCCGACGACGGCCAGCACCACGACGCCCGCGGTGACGGCTAGGGCGATCCGCCGGCCGCGTCCGCCGGCGCCCGGTGGCGCCGGCGGGTAGGGCGGCAGGCCAGGCGCGCCGGCGCCGACGGGCGCGCCGGGTCCCGAAGCCGCGCTCCAGGTCGTGGCCGGGTCGGAGCGGACCATGTCGGTCCAGGCCGACCCGTCCCACCACCGTTCCTGGGGCGGGCCGTCACCTTCGTGTCCCGGGTCCGGATACCAGCCGGGCGGAGTCGTCTGCGTCACCCACTCACCATAGGCATATGGTCCGACAAACCTGGTGAGAGGCCCATGAGAAATCGATGGACTTCATGTCCCCGCCGTGGGCACGATCCCCCGGATCACCCCCAGCGACAGCAGGTCCTGGGGGCGCAGCCCGAGCGCGTCGGCCGTCGCGCGGGTCTCCTCCGGTGGCCGCTTGAGGATGGCCGTCGCCAGTTCGGGCGCGATGACGGAGAAGTAACTGTCCTGCGTGGCCCATGTGTTGCCCGGCGCGGCCAGTGCCAGGGCCCCGCCGGAACCGCCTTCGCCGATGAGCAGGCTGGTGACGGGTACGCGGGCGGTGGCCACGGCGGCGAACAGGTCCGCGATCGCGCCGCCGACGCCGGTGCGCTCCGCCTCGGCGTCGTTGGCCGCGCCAGGGGTGTCGACGAGTGTGAGGACGGGCAGCCCCAGCCGGTCCGCGAGCCTGATCAGTCTGGCCGCGGTGCGATAGCCGGCCGGGAGGGTCGCGGTGCCGCACTGGGCGGCGTACGCGACCGTACGGCCTTCGCGCACGCCGAACCCGCAGAGCATTCCGGGGTCGGTGCCACCGCTCCGGTCACCGCTGACGGCCTCGCGGGAGGTGAAGTACGCGGCCAGGTACGCCTCGGCGCGGGGGCGCCGGGGGTCGCGGGCCAGGCTCACCGCCTCCCAGCCGGTGGCGGGCGGTGCGGCGCGCCCGAGTCCGGCGGGAGGCTCGGCGGCTGTCGCGGGAGCGGCTCCGGGGCCGGTGGCGCCGTCCGTCAGCAGCGCCAGCCAGCGGCCGACAGTCTCCCGCAGGTCCTCCTGCCGTACGACCGCGTCGATATGACCGGCCGTCAGCTGCGCCTCGGCGGTGTACGCGTACGGGTCGGCGTCCGGCGGCCGTACCCGCGAACCCGCGAACCCGATCTGGGCTCCCGGCAGGGCCAGGATCACATCGGCGCCGGCTCCGAGGGTGGCCCAGCCGCCACCGGCCGTCGGGTCGCGCACCACCGCGATCTGGGGCAGGCCCGCCGCCCTGGTCAGGGCCGACTGCCGGGCCACCCGCTGGAGTTGGAGCAGTGCGAGCATGCCTTCCTGCATGCGGCTGCCCCCGGTGGCGATCAACGAGACGACGGGCAGCCGCCGTTCGCGGGCGTGGGTGTACGCCGCCTCCAGCCGGTCTCCGGTGCGCTGCCCCAGCGATCCGCCGAGGAACCCGAACTCGAAGGAGATCAGGACGGTTTCGGTGCCGCCCACGTGTGCGGTGCCGCAGACGACCGACTCGTCCTCACCGGTGCGCGCCGCCGCGCGGGCGCGGGACTCGTCGTATCCCCGCCAGGCCAGCGGGCCGTCAGGGGGCGAGGTGTCCTCGGGGGCGGGCAGTTCGGTGAAGCCGGCCGGGGCGCCCCGCGGGGTCGCTCCGGTGAGGGAGGCGACCGCCCCTCGCGCGCTCAGCCGTTCAGCCATGGAGGGCCCGCTTCATGATCTTGCCCATGTCGTTGCGGGGCAGCGCGTCCAGATAGCGCACGGTGCGGGGCCTCTTGTGCGAGGCCAGCTGAGCCCCGACGTGCGCCGCCAACTCCTCGGCCGACGGCGGGGCATCGGCCCGGGCGGGGACGATCCAGGCGACGATCCGCTCCCCCAGGTCCTCGTCGGGCTCTCCGGTGACGGCGGCCTCGCGTACTCCCGGGTGCTCCAGGAGCACGTTCTCGATCTCACCGGCGCCGATCTTGTAACCGCCGCTCTTGATGAGGTCGGTGGCCTTGCGGCCGACGATGCGGACATAGCCGTCGGGGTCGCGGATCGCCATGTCACCGGTGCGGAACCAGCCGTCGTCGAAGGCGGCCCCGGTCGCGTCGGGGCGGTTCAGATACTCGGTGAACAGGTTCGGGCCGCGTACCTGGATCTCGCCGACGGTGTCGCCGTCGTACCCGGCGATCGCGGCGCCCGACTCGTCGACCAGCCGCAGTTCCACCCCGGCCAGCGGGACGCCGACGGTGCCGGCGCGCGGTTCGCCGTCCGCGCGCACGCTGGTGTTCATCAGGGTCTCGGTCATGCCGTACCGCTCGATGACACGGCGTCCGGTGGCCGCCGCGATGCGCTCGTGGTCGTGGACGGGCAGCGCGGCCGATCCCGACACCAGAAGGCGCGCGCCGGTGAGCGCCTTCGCCAGTCCGGGATCGTCGGTGAGCGCCTCGGCGATGCGGTGGTACATCGTCGGTACGCCGAACAGCATCGTGGCTCCGGAGGACAGCTCGCGCGCGACGCCGTCGGTGGCGAACCTGCCGAGGTGACGCACCGAGCCGCCGCGGCGCAGCGGGCCGAGGATGCCGAGGATCAGGCCGTGGACGTGGAACAGCGGCAGGGCGTGGACGAGGACGTCGGCCTCGGTCCACTGCCAGGCGTCCTCCAGCGCGTCCAGCGTGGCGGCGACGGCGCGGCGGGGCAGGACGACACCCTTGGGGGGTCCGGTGGTGCCCGAGGTGTAGACGATCAGCGCGGGCGCCTCCGGGGACGGCTCGGCGGGCAGGGGCGTGGCGGGAGCGGCACCGCCCTGGACACCGGTGGCGGCGCCGGCCTGCCGGACGTCGGTGTCCCGACGCGTCAACCCGGCCAGGATCGGCGGCAGTTCGACCCCGCGTTCGGCGAGGACGAGGGCCGGTGAGCTGTCCGTCACGATGTGCGTCAGTTCCCGTTCGCCGGTCTTGGGGTTCACCGGCACGACGGGCACGCCCGCCAGCAGCGCGGCCACCACCCCCACGGCCGTACCGAGGGTGGGTGTGGCCCAGACGGCGACCCGTGGCGCACCGGCGATACGGGCGGCCAGGGCGCCCGCCACGGTGGCCAGTTCGGCGTGGCTCAGGGTCTGTTCGCCGAATTGGAGTGCGGGCCGGGTGGAACCCGCGGCGAGGGCCGGGAAGAGAGGGGACACGCGTCGTTCTCCTTGCTGTCGACGAGTCTGACCGGTCGTCAGGGTGGTGACCTGATCACCCGAAGCCTGGCACCACCAGTACGAGCCACACCGCCGCGGGTACCGCCGCCACCACGATGCCTCCGTACACCATCAGCTGGCGGAAGAAACGCTCCCGGTCGACGTCGGGGGCGGCGGCCAGGACGAGGGCGCCGTTGGTGGAGAAGGGGCTGACGTCCACGACGGTCGCCGAGACGGCGAGGGCGGCGATCATGCCGACGGCCCCGATCTCGCCCTGGGCGAGGAACGGCACGGCGAGCGGGATGAGGGCGCCCATGATGCCGACGGAGGACGCGAAGGCGGAGATGACGGCGGCGATGTAGCAGAGCAGGACGGCGGCGAGCAGGGGGACACCGATGTCGCCGACGGCGTTGCCCGCGTAGTCGATGGTGCCCATCTCCTCCAGGACTCCGACGTAGGTCAGGACACCGCAGATGAGCAGCACGGTCGGCCAGGCCACCTCGCTGACGGCCTTGCGGCTCGTCTCCGGCCAGAACGTGCTCAGGACGACGGCGAGGGTGATGGAGGAGAGTCCGGCGTCGAGGTCGAACACGAGGACGGCGACGACGAGTGCCGCGAGCGCGGTCAGGGTGGCGATACGGGCGCGGTTGAGGTGTGCGGAGTCGGTCGCCAGGGCGCCGTCGCCGTTCTTCAGCGCGCCGTTCACGGCCGCGCCGTTCGTGCCGTTCGCGCTCGTGCCGCCCTTGGCCTGACTGCCGTCGGTCCGGCTGTCGCCGGCCTCGGTGGCGGGGTCGCGGCCCTTGAGCTTCAATCCGCCGAACAGGACGAACACGACAGCCGCGATGATCAGGTTGACGACGAGCGAGGCGAAGAAGAGCACGAGCTCGTTGCCGGGCAGGTTCTCGCGTTCCACCACCCCGTTGACGATCGAGCCGTAGATGCTGATCGGTGAGAAGCCGCCGGCCTGCGCGCCGTGCACGACGAGCGCGCCCATCAACAGGGGGCTGATCGAGTAGCGCGCGGCGAAGCTCAGTGCGATGGGCGCGACGATCGCGACGGCCGCCGGACTGACGGCGCCTATCGCGGTCAGTGCTCCGGTGATCGCGAACATCACCCAGGGGATCAGCACTATTCGGCCGCGAACGAGCCGGATGGCGGCGTGCACCAGCCAGTCCGTGGTGCCGTTGGCCCGTGCGATGGCGAAGAGATAGGTGACGCCGACGAGCACGACGAACAGGTCGCCGGGGAATCCGGCGAAGATACCGTCCGCGTCCAGGTCGGCGACGAGTTCGCCGACCCCGAACGCGGCGGCGAAGGCGAGCGCGCCCATGTTGATCGAGCGGGTCGTGGCGATCACGAAGACGACCACAAGTACGAGGATCGAGATCAGTTCGGCGGACATCGGAGGGCTCCCGTCCCTGGGGCCGTTGATTACTGGCCAAGCGGTATTGGCCAAGTGGCTGGACCACTTTGAGCACCGGCCCGGCGAGGCGTCAAGGGATTCGACAGGAATTGGCTCAGCCACTTGGCCGCCCGGTGTTAGGCTGCGAACGACCAGTTATGGGGGGTTCGTGTGTCCGACGCACTGCGGCCGATGGCCCGGCCACGACTGTACGAACAGGTCCTCGACAGGCTCCGCCACCATGTGGCGGAAGGCGATCTGCGGGCCGGCGACCGGCTGCCGCCCGAGCGTGAACTCGCGGGCCGCCTCGGCGTGAGCCGCGCGTCGGTGAAGCAGGCGATCGTCGTCCTGGAAGTGCAGGGACTGGTGGAGGTACGGCACGGCGGTGGCACGTATCTCGTCCGCGACAGCCTCGACGCCGAACCGGTCGAACGGCTCGTGGAACGCAAGCGCCGGCTGCCCGACGTCCTGGAGGCGCGCGAGGCGCTGGAGACCAAACTCGCCGAACTGGCCGCCGAGCGCCGCACGGCCGACGATCTGACCGCGATGCGCGAGGCGCTCGACCGCATGGCCGACGAGATCGAGGCGGGCGGTCCCGGTGTGGAGGGCGACCGGCTCTTCCACGCCGCGGTGACGGCGGCGGCCCACAGCGGACTGCTGGCCGAGTTCATGCGCTCCATCGCCGAGCAGATCACCGAGAGCCGCAACGAGTCGCTGCGCCAGCCGGGCCGCCCCCACCGCTCACTCGCCCAGCACCGGGCGATCCTCGAAGCGATCGAGTCGCGGCACGGCAAGGCGGCGGCGACGGCGATGCGCCGTCATGTGCGCACAGTGGCGAAGGTACGGCTGCTGGACTGGAATCCGGGCGACGACGTCTGAGCCGTACGGCCCTCCCGGTCCACGCCCGGTCCGCGCCCGCGTCGCGCCGGGCCCACGCCCGCTCCGGCTTCGGCTCCGGTCAGGCAAGAGCCCCGGCTGGTTCGGGGGATGGACCAGCCGGGGCTCGTTCCGGGGTGGTCGCGGAGCCGTCACGTCTCCCTCCGCGACCACGTATAGGTGAACGCTGAACCACGACGGCATGTTCCCCGCCACCTGGGCGGGTGGCCTGTGAAGCGCGCCACGGGCTCGCGCCGCCCGCGCCGGGCGCGCCCCGTGCGTACCGAGCGCGGCGTGATGGGATCGTGGAGCGGGACCGGGCTGAGAGGGGCACCCGCCACTCGCAGGCGCCCGCACTTGAGACCCCGCAGTACACCTCAGTACGCCCCCGTACGAACGAACGGACAGCATCCATGGGCGAGTTGATCCTCATCAGACACGGCGAGACCGAGTGGTCGCTGTCCGGGCAGCACACCAGCCACACGGATCTGCCACTGACCGCCCACGGTGAGAACCAGGCGCGCGCCCTGGTCCCCCTGCTCGCCGACCGGCGGATCGGCGTCACGCTGGTCAGCCCCCTGGCACGGGCCCGCCGCACCGCCGAACTCGCCGGGCTGCGGTCCACCCGCATCAATCCGGATCTGCACGAGTGGAACTACGGCGGCTACGAGGGCGTGACCACCGAGGAGATCCGCCGCACGGTCCCGGACTGGAGCCTCTGGACGGACGGGACCACGCCCGGCCCCGGCGACCACCCGGGCGAGACTCCCTCGGACGTCAGCGCCCGCGCCGACCGGGTACTCGCCGACGTCCGCGCCGCCGCCGGCCGCGCGGACGACGAGGACATCGCGCTCGTGGCCCACTCACACTTCCTGCGGGTGCTCACCGCTCGCTATCTGGGTCTCACCGCGGCCGAGGGCGCGCTGTTCCGGCTGGAGACCGGAACGGTGTCCAGGCTCGGTACGGAACACGGCAACCCGGTCATCACGGCGTGGAATCTGGCGCTCCCCGACACCCTGCTGCGCACGGTCCAGGACCTGCCGCACAGCGCCTGACGACCGGGCCGCACCCCGAACACTCGTTCATGCGCCCGCCCCGCCGGTCGCGTACGACCGGCGGGGCGGGCGTCGCACCGCGTACGCGCCTCCGTCCACGGCGAACGGTCCAGCGTCGCCCGTACTCAGGCGGGTTCGGCCCCCGGAAGCTAGGCGTCGGGCTTGCTACCGGGCTCGACGACGGTCTGGGCGGTCGCCGACTCCCTGATCGGGGCGCCCGCGTCGTGCAGGCTCCGCAGGGCCTGGCTGTACGAGGTGATCAGGCCGGTCTCCAGATAGCTGATGCCCAGTTCCTCGCAGTGGCGCCGGACGATCGGCTGCGCCTCGCGGAGCTGCGGCGACGGCATGTTCGGGAACAGGTGGTGCTCGATCTGATAGTTGAGCCCGCCGAGCGCGATGTCGGTGAACCAGCCGCCGCGCACATTGCGGGAGGTGAGCACCTGACGACGCAGGAAGTCCGGCCGGTCGCTGCCCGAAAAGGTGGGCATTCCCTTGTGGTTGGGCGCGAAGATCGAGCCCAGGTAGAGACCGAACAGGCACTGGTGGACGGCGAGGAAGGCGATGGCCTTGCCGGGCGGCAGCACCACGAACAGCGCGCCGAGATAGACCGCGAAGTGCGTGAAGAGCAGTACGCCCTCCGAAGTCCGCTGCTTCAGCGAGCGGTTGGCCAGCGCGCGCACGCCCGCGACATGCAGGTTGAAACCCTCCAGCGTGAGGAGCGGGAAGAACAGGAACGCCTGGGAGCGGCCGATCAGACGGGGAAGCCCCTTGGCGGCCCTGGCCTGTCCCTGTGTCCAGACGAGGATGTCGGGGATGACGTCCGGGTCCAGCTCCTCGTGGTTCGGGTTGGCGTGGTGCCTGGAGTGCTTGTCCTGCCACCATCCGTAGCCCATACCGATGCCGAGGTTTCCGGCGATCTTTCCGGCGCGCACACTGGCCTTGCGCAGCCGGAACACCTGACGGTGACCCACATCGTGTGCGACCAGCGCAACTTGGCCGAAGACCACGGCGAGGAAGGCGGCGACGGCGAGCGTCCACCAGCTGTCGCCGACGAGCGCGAAGGCGACCCAGCCGCCGGCGAAGAGGCCGGTGATGACTCCGATGCGCAAGGTGTAGTACCAGGGCCGGCGCCGCATCAGGCCGGCCGCGACGATCTTCTTGGAGAGGCGCGCGAAGTCGCTGCCCGTCTCCCGGCATGCCTGTTCCGCGGCCTCACCCGCGAGATCGGCGCCTGGTTCCAGGACCGCGGAATCCTCCACGGTACCGGCGGTGTTGACTGCCATACGGCCATGCCTTTCGAGAGGGTCACGACCGTGTGCCGGTGTATGACGGCGCGGCAGGCAGGTTGGCAGGTGGGGATACAAGCCAGGGGGGACGGCGCTGCCGGGTCGTGGACGGGTGGGCGACTGCATCACACGGCTCGATCACCGCGTGCGGTTGGACGTGGACCACTCCGGCGACGCGACAACTGGGTATGGCCGCTGCGAATGCCGCTGACATCCTCACCGAGGACCAGTGCTGCTGCCCACACTGGTGAGGCAGCGGGAAGTCAGGGGCTGGGGCCTGGTGATCTCCAGTGTAGCCTGCGCGGAATTTGTGATTCTTACACCGCACGAACAATAAGCCGCAAATGGTTTCTGATCAGCGCGAATACCAATCCGGACGCCCTTCGGCCCAGCCGTTCCCGTTATTAATTTTGCAGCGTCTGCACATTTGCATACCATGCAAAGTGTGATGACCAAGGGTGCCGGAGCGGGTCTCCGGGAGCGCAAGAAGCAGGCCACTCGCGCGGCGCTGAGCGAGGCGGCCGTACGGCTCGCCGCCGAGCACGGCGCGGAGAACGTCACCGTCGAGGCCATCAGCAACGCCGCCGGTGTCTCGGCCCGGACGTTCTTCAACTACTTCGACAGCCACGACGACGCGTTCGTGATGATGGACACGCAGATCGGCGAACGCATCCGGCGCGCCGTCCGGGACGCCCCCGCCGAGCTGTCCCCCCTCGACGCGGTACGCGAGGCCATGGCGGCCGAACTGGCCGATGTCGAGCAGCGGCACGAGGTGTGGAGCCTGCGCGCCAAGGTCCTCCGCAAGTCCCCGCATCTGCTGGCCCGCGGTCTCGGCGTGCACATGGCCGAGGAACTCGACCTGGCGCGGACCATCGCGAGCCGGCTCGACCTCGGCGGCGCGCGGGGCGGCCCCGGCACCGGGAACGACACCTCCGCCACCGGGGGCTCCGAGGGCTCCGAGGGCTCCGAGGGCTCCGAGGGCGACGTCTGCCCCGGCGCCGACATCGCGCTCTATCCGCGGCTGCTCGCCGCCGTCGCCGGCACGGCCGTACGCGTCTCCGTCGAGCACTGGTACGCGCAGTCCCCGCCGGTCGGGTTCCCCGACATCTTCCGGGACGTCTTCACGCACCTGTCCGCCGGGCTGCGTCAACCGCCCGCACAGACCGACGGCGGTCCGTCCGACCGCCGTTCCACGGAATCATAAGAAGGCCACCTTGACCGCAACAGAGGCGACCGACCAGGCGCCCACCTCCATGACCAACCGGCAGATACTCCAGGCCATGTCCGGCCTCATGGCCGGCATGTTCGTCGCCATCCTGGCGGGCACCGTGGTGGCGAACGCGCTGCCGCGCATCATCGCCGACCTCGGCGCCAGCCAGTCCGCCTACACCTGGGTCGTCACGTCCGAGCTGCTCGCGATGACCGCGACGGTGCCCCTGTGGGGCAAGCTCTCCGACCTCTACAACAAGAAGCTGCTGCTCCAGCTCTCACTCGGCATGTTCGTCGTCGGCTCCCTGCTCGCCGGATTCTCGCAGGGCGTCGAACTGCTCATCTTCAGCCGTGTGATGCAGGGCATCGGCGCCGGCGGTCTGACCGCGCTCGCGCAGGTCGTGATGGCGGCCGTGATCCCGCCGCGCCGACTGGGCAAGTACGCGGGCATGTTCGGCGCGGTGTTCGCCGTCGGCACCGTCGCGGGACCGCTGGTCGGCGGTGTCATGGTGGACACCTCGTGGCTGGGCTGGCGCTGGTGCTTCTTCATCGGTGTGCCCTTCGCGCTGATCGCGATCGCGCTGCTCCAGCGCACACTGCACCTGCCCACCGTCCGCAGGGACGTGAAGATCGACTACCTGGGCGCGTTCCTGATCGTCGCCGGTGTCTCCGCGATCCTCATCTGGACCTCCCTCGCGGGCAACCAGTTCGACTGGGCGTCCTGGCAGACCGCGGCGCTGACCGGTGGCGGTGTGCTGCTGCTCGTCGCGGCGGTCTACGTCGAGGCGCGGGTCCCGGAACCGGTCATCCCCCTGACCATCTTCCGCAACCGCACCGTCACGCTCACCACGGTCGCGAGCCTGCTCGTCGGTGTCGCGATGTTCGGCGGCACCGTCTTCCTCTCGCAGTACTTCCAGATCGCGCTCGGCAAGTCGCCGACCGTGGCCGGGCTCATGGGCCTGCCGATGATCATGGGTCTGCTGGTCTCCTCCACCATCGCGGGCCAGATCATCAGCGCCACCGGCAAGTGGAAGGTCTACCTCATCGCGGGCGGCATCATCATGACCGCCGGTCTGGCCATGCTGTCGACCATCGACGCGGACACCGGCTTCGGACTGCTCAGCCTCTACATGGCCGTTCTGGGCGTCGGGGTCGGCCTGCTGATGCAGAACCTGGTCCTCGCGGCCCAGAACGACGTGCCGGCGGCCGAGTTGGGCGCCGCCACCTCCGTCCTGTCCTTCTTCCGCAGCATGGGCGGCACGATCGGCACCAGCGTCCTCGGCGCGATCCTCGCCAACCGGGTGGCCTCGGAGCTGGCCAAGAGCGTGGGAACGGGCGACGGGGCGGCGGCCGGCGGATCGAGCCACGCGGTGCCCGACGTCACCGAACTCCCCGCGCCGATGCGGGAGATCGTGGAGAACGCGTACGGACTGGCGACCGCGGACCTGTTCCTGGTGGCCGCCCCGTTCGCCGCGCTCGCGCTGGTGGCCGTGGTCTTCATCAAGGAGAAGCCGCTCAAGACGACCAGCGGCATGGAACGGCTCGCCGAGGAGGCCAAGCAGGCGATGGCGGACGGCGACAAGCCGTCCACACCCACGCCGGTGGGCTGAGCCGGGGGCCGGCCGGTCCGGAAGCCGGAGTGCCGTTCCCCCCACCGCCGTTCGGCGGTGGGGGGAACGGCCGTATCGGGCCCTCTCGCCGGTCCCGCGCCCGGCGCCTTGGGACCGCGCTCGTGCGATCACGCCTGCCTCGGGCCGAATGTCGTCTGGCGCGGGGTGCGCGGTGCGGCTTTGCTGATGCCGTACCGAACACCGGCACGCCGCCTCCAGCGCCAGGGACTTCAGATGACCACGGGTACGCCTTCCCCCACCGGCCATGACACGTCCGGACCGGACCTCTCCGCCGCGCCGGTGCCCGGCCCCCGCCAACTGCCGCTGATCGGCAACCTCCCGGCCTTCTCCCGCGACCCGCTGGGGTTCTTCGCCCGGCTGCGCGGGCACGGCGACGTGGTCTCCTGGCGGCTCGGCCCGCAGCGGGCGCTGTTCCTGTCGCAGCCCGAGCACATCGGGGAACTGCTCAAGAAGGTCGAGACGGACTACCGCCATCCCGAACTCGGCTGGGCCTTCAAGCTGGTGCTCGGAGACGGCGTCGTCACCTCGGAGGGCGCGGCGTGGCGGCGCAAGCGCGCGCTGGTGCAGCCGGTGGTCCGGCCCCGCCAGGTCCGCGCCTACGCGGTCACCATGACCGACTGCGCGTCCGCGCTGGCCGACACCTGGCAGCCGGGCGGGCACATCGACGTACGCCGGGACATGCTGGCCCTCACCCAGCGCATCGCCGTACGGACCCTGTTCGGCACGGACACGGCCGGTCGCGAGGACACCATCGGCCCGGCCATGGACACCGCGCAGCAGGCCATCGGCGACGAGTTCCGGGGCCTCACCCTCTTCCTCCCGTCGTGGATCCCGACACCGGGACGGCACCGGCTCAAGAAAGCCGTCGCGGTCATCGACACCGAGGTGAACCGGGTGACCGAGGAGCGGCACCGCGGCGGCGCGGACCGCGACGACCTCCTCAGCAGGCTGCTCGCCGCCCGCGACGAGCGGGGCGACCGGCTGAGCGACAAGGAGATCCGGGACGAGGCCGTCACCCTCTACATCGGCGGCCACGAGACCACCGGGACGACGCTGACCTGGGCCTGGTACCTGCTCTCACGCAATCCGCGGGCGCGGGAGCGGCTCGCGGACGAGCTGGCCGACGTGCTGGACGGCCGCACACCGGGCTTCGACGACTTCAAGGAACTGCGCTGGACCGAGCAGATCATCAAGGAGACGCTGCGTCTCTACCCTCCTGTGTGGCTGATGACGGCGATCGCGAAGGACGGCTCCACGCTGGGCGGCCGGCCGGTTCCGGAGGGGACGGTGCTGTGGGCGAGTCAGTGGAGCGCGCAGCGCGACGAGCGGTGGTTCCCCGAGCCCGACGAGTTCCGGCCGGAGCGGTGGGACGGGGAGGCGCGGGCCGTGCCCGACCACGCCTGGTTCCCGTTCGGCGGCGGCGCCAGGGCGTGTCTGGGCGCGCGCTTCGCGACGGTCGAGGCGGTCCTGGTCCTGGCGACGCTCGCGCAGCGGTTCCGTCTCGACCTGGGCCCGGACGAGATCACCCCGAAGACGGGCCTCACGCTCCAGCCGAACCGCCCGGTCCGTGCGACGCTGCGGAGCGCCTGACGGGGCCGGGAGGCCGTCGGCCCGGCCGGCGGGGCTTTCCGGACATGGCCGGCGGACACGGCCCGGGGCGTGTCCGGAAGTAGCGCCGGCCGCCGCGGGCGGGGCCCGCGGCGTCCGGTGCGGTTCCGCGCGAGGCGCGAGGATCGGCCGCGTACCGAGCGCTCTCGGCCGGCTCCGAGAACCCCTCGGGGCCGCGCGGGACTTCGCGGACGCGGCCCCGGGGCTGTCCCGAAGTCCCTGGTGGATCAGCGCGCGGCGTCAGGGGCGGTGCGGCGCGAGGCGGAGGGGCGTCCCCGTACAGGGCGTATTCGGGCGTTCCGCCGACGCGGCGAGGTGCCGTGGCTGTCTTCGTGCGCCCGCCAGGGAGTACGGGACAGCCCATAGGATCGGCCGCATGACCAGTGCGGGTGACACCCCCGGGGACGGACCGGGCCGGGACTACTTCGACGCCGACCCGACCTCGCGGAGTCTCGGCATCGCTCTCCTGGGGACCGGTCCCGGCTGGGCCACCCTGCGGATGAGCGTGCGCGCCGACATGGTGAACGGGCACGGGACGGCGCACGGCGGCTATCTCTTCCTCCTCGCGGACAGCGCCTTCGCGTGCGCCTGCAACAGCCACGGCCCGGTGACCTTCGCGGCGGGCGCCGACATCGACTTCGTACGCCCGGCACACGAGGGCGACGTCCTGACCGCGACCGCGCGGGAGCGGACCCGGCTCGGACGCGGCGGCATCTACGACGTCACGGTCATGCGCGGGGACGACGTACTGGCCGAGTTCCGCGGGCGCAGCCGCGCCCTGCGCGGCGACCGGAGCTGACCGGCGCTGGGGCGATGGGAGGGGCCCGCACCCCGTCAACGGATGCGGGCCCCTCCCGTCGCGTACGGCCGGCTTATCCGGCGGCCGTGATCCGGATCTCCGCGCGTTCCGTCACGCCGTTGACCGTCACCGCCAGGGTGAGCACGCCGGGCCGCAGCGCCGTGAGCGTCCCGGTGGCCGGGTCGAACGCCGCCAGGTCGCGACGGCCCGCCCGGTCCGCGTCACCGATGTGCAGGTTCGCCGACCCCGCCCAGTCCGCGCTCATCGGGAAGCCCACCGGGACCTCCCTCGCCCCCTGGACGACGGTCGCGGCGACGGGTGTCCGCTGTCCGGCCGTCAGGCTCCCGGGGGCGTCCAGCTTCAGCGTGTCGGTGTGGGCGCGCGTCTGTACGGAGACCCAGTCGGGCCCGCCCTTCCACGGCTCGCGGCGTGCCTCGGAGCGCTCGCGCCCGCTGACCTTGTCGACGCCGACGAGTGACCAGCCGGTGAACCCGCCCTCGTCGGCCGGGGCGGCGGGGTTCTTACCCGAGTTGCCGTTGATCAGGTACGGGACGCCGTCGACGCGCGAGGCGTCGAAGACCCCGACGTGGCTGCCGATGAAGCCGGCCCCCTTGCCGGTCGTCCGGCGGAACTCGGCGAGCCAGTTCTCGAGCAGCGCCGCTTCCTTGCGGTCCCCGAGCTGGCTCCCCTTCTGCACGGTCGGGTCGCGCGGCGGCACATGCTCGATGACCATCACGGAGCCGATACGGGAGTCCTCGGCCGCCGCGTCCAACTGCGCGCGCAGGGCCTTGATCTGGGCGAAGCCGCCGCCACGCAGGGAGAGGCTGGAGGTGTCGAGTGTGACGAAGCGCGTTCCGCCGTGGTCGAACACGCGCTGCGCGGGGCCGAATTCGCCGGTGAAGTTGTCGATCCTCCCGCCCATCACCTCGTGGTTGCCCGGCACGTAGTACCAGGGCACGTCGTCGCCCAGCTCCTCGGTGAGGACCCGTCGCGCGAAGGCGAGGTCGGCCGGCGAACCCTCGTCGACCAGGTCTCCGTTGACGACGAGGAAGTCGGGCCCCGCCGCCTTGATCTCGCGCAGTGTGCGGCGGGCCTGGACCACGATCGGGCTGTCCGGGTCACGCGCCACGAACTGCGCGTCGGACATCACCGCGAACTGCCAGTCCCGGCCTCCGGTCCCGGCCGCCGAGTCGATCAACGGATCGGCGGGGGGCCGCTGTTCGGGCAGGTCGACGGTGGGCGGCACCTGCGCCGTCAGCCCGTCGATCACGATCTCGCCGGTGTACTGCTTGTCGGCCGCGGTCTCCGCGAGGTAGAAGCGGAACACGGACAGCGGCATCGCGGCCCCCTGCGGTACCGCGAACGTCACCTGTCGCCAGCCGGTCCAGGTGACGTAGGGCCCCCGGAGCAGTTGGTCCGATCCGGCGGCGTCCTTGAGATGCAGGGTCGGCCAGGCCCCGTTCCCGTCCCCCTTGAGCCACATCGTGAAGGACTGGGGCTGGCCGGGCACGGTGATCGGCTGGGGCGGGCTCGCGTACGCGGCGCGGGTCGCCGTCGAGAGAGAGAAGTCGTAGCCGAGCCTGAGGCCGGTTCCGGTCTGTCCCTCGGGTGTCGGCGCGACCGAACCGGCCGCGCGGGCGTGGCTGAACTTCCAGGCGGCGGCGTCGTCGAAGGAGGAGACCGGCTGTTCCTCCAGTCCCACGCTCACCGCGAGGGCGGTGCTGACGCCCGCCACGGTGGCTGTGATCCGTCCGGCGCCGCCGCCGGTCCTCGATGTGACGGTGAAGGCGCCCTGGCCGTCGTCGGCGATGGTGAACAGGTCCCGGTCGTAGGCGAGTTCCACATCGCGCGGCTCAACGGGCGCGGAGGCGCCGTGCGCGTCGAGACCGACGATGCCGAACGTGCCGGTGGCGTCGCCGTCGGCGAGACCGACCCGGCTGGTGGTCGGCCGGATTCGCGCGAGGTCGTCGAGGACCGTCAACTCGATGGATCCGGCGGCGTGTCCGCGCTCCGCGTGGACCTCGGTGGTGCCGCCGCGGCGTGCGGTGAACACCCCGTCGTCGCCGACCCGGCCGACGGACGACCGTTCGGTCCGCCAGCGCGGGGCGCCCTGCGCGGGGCCGTACGTCTCGTCGTGACCGGCGGCGGTGAGCGCGCGGGTGAGTCCGGGGAAGACTCGTTCGGGGTGACCGCCCTTGACGGGGTCGTCACCGGGCGCGGCTCCGGCGGGTGTGCGGGTCTCGACCCAGAAGCCGTCGAGCCGTCCGCTGCCGTCGGGCGCGGTGAGGGCGAGACCGTTGGGCACGGTGCGCTCGCTGCCGTCGGACGGGGCGTTCTCCACCTGGAGGGCGTCGCTGCCGGGTTCGCGGGCGACGAGTGTGGAGGAGCCTCCGCCGTCGAGGTTGAGGGCGCTGTACGCGCCTGCCCGCTTCATCATCACGGCCAGTTCGGTGAGGGTGACACCACCGCTGTCGGCCTGCCGGCCGTCGACGGTGATCACCCGCATCTCGCTGCCGTCCTTGGTGAATCCGACGGCGGTGCGGGGCGCGGCGGTGTTGTTCCCCTGGCCCTCGTGGTTCTGCGCCACACCGTCGACGACGAGGAGTTCACGTCCGCCCACCGCCGTGCGCGGCAGGGGTCCGCCGTTGGTGCGCGGGCTGTACTCCATGGCCACCGGGTCGCCGGGGCGCAGCGTCCCGAGCTGTACGGCGCCGGCCTCCCGGCCGACCAGCACGGTGGTGCCCGGCTCGATCGGGCCGGTGCCGGGTGTGCCGGTGACGGTGACGACCTTGCCGTCCCGTACGGCCACCTCGGCGACGGGTGTCGCCGCGTCCACGGTGAGTGCCCGGTTGGCCTGGCCCCAGGCCGCGGTGTAGGCACCGATGCCGCCGGCGGGCACGTTGGCGGCGTTGTAGGCGGCGAGGGGGTGCGGTCCGGTGGGCAGGGTCAGGGTGCCCTCGAAGTACAGCTCCAGGACGCGTCCGGCGTTCTCGGGACCGATGCCGACGGCCCGGTTGGCTCCGGCGGCGGGTGACTGGGTGAGGGCGCCGTCCTTGATGCCGGCTCCCTGGGGGGCACCGGTCTCGTTGATGTCGAAGAAGTCGGCGTTGATGGCGGCGACGGTGCGACGGCCCTCGCCGGGGTCGTGCCCCGCGGCGAGTTCGGAGACGCTGCGGCGGTCGGCGACCTTGCCCGACGAGAGGTAGTCGGCCCGTACGCCGCCGTCGAGGTCGACCGACAGTGCGTCGACGCGCAGCCATTTGTCGGATTCGAGGCGGTCGTAGGAGGTGAGACTGACGCCCGGCGCGACGGGGCGGGTGGCGCGCGCGGTCTCGATACCGTCGCCGTCCACGACGGATCTGGGGTCTCCGGCCGGTCTGCTGGCCGGCGGTGGGGCGACGGGACGCAGCACTTCGGCGGCGTTGCGCGGACGGGGGTCGGGGGTGGAGTCGGCGACGGACGGGGTGATGGCTCCCGTTGTCAGTGCGGTGACCGCCGCGAGCAGCACGACGGACCGGCGGGCGATGCCTGGGCCCACAAGTTCTCCTGTAGTACGGGGGGGGTTGGCGCGGATAGAAAGCGCTGTCAGCCGCCCAGCATCGCCTTATGTGCCCCGGTTCGCCAGGGGTTCACGGCCACGTCGGGGAGAACAGGGGGCACCGTGGAGGTGACACGGCCACCCGCTGGGGCGACCGCGCGACCCGCCGAACAGACTGATGATGCGTCAGAAAGGCTTGCGGAAGCTTCAGATCGGGCGGGGACCGCTCACGTGTCGCGGGCCGCCCCGACACGCGCGTCGCTCACTGATCGCGGACGCGGACACCGCCCGCGCCCGACACCGCCCTTCCCGACCGCGTCAGTTGTCGTGGGGCACGGGGTCCCTGCGCATGAGCAGCAGGGCCATGTCGTCGCCGCCACCGCCCCGCTCCCCCACCGTCTCGCCGAGCCGGTCCGCCAGTTCCTCGATACCGTCGGGACCGTCCTCCACGGCGCGTGCCAGCCGTTCGAGTCCTTCGTCGAGCGTGGCCCCCGGCCGCTCCACCAGTCCGTCGGTGAAGATCAGGAGCGTCTCACCGGGAGCGAGAGCCGCCGGGGTGACCGGGTAGTCGGCGCCACCCCGCCTGCGCGAGACGCCGGTGATCCCGAGCGGCAGTCCGCCCTCGGTGTCGATGGTCACGCATCTGCCGGCGGCGTCCCGCACCATCGGTTCGAGGTGCCCCGCCCGGACGATCTGGAGCGCTCCTGTCGTCAGGTCGGCCTCCACGTACGTACAGGTCGCGAACCGGTCGGTGTCCAGCTCGTGGAGGAGGGTGGAGGCGCGCGCCATCGCCGTCGCGGGCGAGTGCCCCTCGGAGACGTACGCCCACAGCACGATCCGCAGCTGTCCCATGACGGCGGCGGCGTCCGTGTCGTGACCCTGGACGTCGCCGATCATCAGCCCGACCCGGTGGCCGGACAGCGGGACCACGTCGTACCAGTCGCCGCCGATGTCACGACCGGCCCTGGCCGCGCGGTAGCGGACGGCGATCCGGGCGCCGGGGACCTCGGGGATGTGGTGGGGCAGCATGGCCCGTTGCAGGCTGTCGGCGAGATCGTGCTCCTGCTCGAAGAGCATCGCGCGCTGGAGGCTCTGGGCGATGCTGCTGCTGAGTGTGACCAGCAGGTTGCGTTCCTCGCCCGTGAAACCGCCGTGCCGGGAGTACAGCATGCCGAGCGCGCCGATCGTCCTGCCCTGCACGATCAGCGGCAGATAGGCCCCCGAGGCGACCGGCAGGTGCTGGATGTGGTGCCACAGCGCGGGGAAGGAGCGCCGGAACTCCTCACGTGACGTGATGTAGCGGGGCCGGAGGGTGCGGACGACCTCGCTCATCGGGAACCGCGCGTCGATCCGTGTGTACTGGAGTTCCGGGACGTACAGTCCCAGCCGCCCCTCGGTGACGGTGTGCACGTGTCCGTTCTCGACGATGCCGAGCATCACGCTCACGGCGCCGAGGTTGCTCAGTGCCTCGGCGTCCTTGAGCGCGTCGGTGACGTCCCGCACGGTGTTCGCACTCGCCAGCAGGGCGGTGACCCGGCGGACCATGTCCGTGAGCCGCCGGCGGGTCTCGACCAGCTCCGTCCGCCTGGCCGCGTCGTCGAGTTCCCGGGTGGCGTCGCGCACGATGCCGATGGTCCGGCGGAAGTTGCCCTCCGAGTCGCGCAGGACATGGCCCTGGGTGTGGAGCCAGCGGCGCGACCCGTCACGGCATCGGATCCAGAAGTACGCGCCGTAGACGCTGCCGCCCCTGTCGAGCGCCCGCCGGACCAGTGTGTCCAGGCGCTCCACCTCTTCGGGCGGCACGCGGCTGGGGACCGCCATGCTGCCGTCGTGTTCGCCGGGCCGGAGATCGAACACCTCCAGGGCGCCGGGGTCGAGGTGCATGTACTCGCGGACGAGATCGATGTCGAAGCTGCCCATGCGGTTGTACGCGAGGGTGAGGTCGGGACCGGCGGGCCAGTCCGGCTCGGCCCCGTCGGGGAGTGGAAGGCCGGATGGCGGTTCGACACTCACGGGCCCCTCTTCCCAGTCGCGGGCACGGCGGGTCGGCTCGTTCTGCACCTTCTGGTGTCAATTGTGTGCGCGGCACCGGCACCGACCGCAAGCGGACGGGGCTGCCGGGTTCGCGCCGGTGGCGCTCAGTGGTCCGCCCGGCCGGGCTGCCAGCTGATCAGCCGCTGGAGTGCGGGGGCGTAGAGGTCCGCCAGCAGCTCCGGGGTGGCCTCCTCACCGGCGCCGGGCCGGTGGAGGCTGAGGGTCGCGCCCAGCCCGAGGAGCTGGCCGGTGATCAGCTCCGCCCTCAGCTCGCTCCGCTCCCCGCCGATGAGGCGGGCCAGCCGGGCGGTGACCTGCTCGCGGAAGCGCTCGCGCAGCAGGGTGCGCTCGTCCATGTTGCCGAGGGAGAAGACGACGCGCAGCAGGGGGTCGGAGTGGTTCTCGCGCCGCAGCCGGACCATGGTCACCACCAGGTGTCTGCCGAGGACGGGGGGCGGCGCGGCGAAGAGTCTGTCGGCGGCGGGGCCGAAGTCGGCGACGGTGTTGAACAGCCGTTCCTTCGTACCGAAGCGCTTGACGATGAGCGAGGCGCTGACGCCCGCGTCGGCGGCGATGCCCCGCATGGTCACCTCGGCGTACGGCCGCTGGGTGAACGCACGCCGCGCGGCCCGCAGAATCGCGAGACGTCCGGGGCCGGGGTCGGAGCCGGAATCCGCGTCGGAGCCGGGGTCCGGGCCCGCGCCGGGGTCGGTGCCCGATTCCGCTTCCGTTCCCGGGTCCGTTCCCGGGTCCGTCGTACCGTCGGCCGCCGGTCCGGTCGTCACGCGCCCTCCTCGGCGAACGTACGGCTTGCTGTCTGCTCCTTGCCGACGGTACCCGCCTCGGCGGTCACCGCGCGGCGGCCCGGCAGGCACAGGGTGACCGCCAGCGCGAGCAGGGCCGCGCCCGCCGCGATGAGGAAGACCAGCAGATACGCGTGCAGGGTGGGGGCGGTACGGCCGCCGGCCTGGAAGGTGATGTTGGCCAGTACGGCGGCCACCACCGCGCTGCAGAACGCCTGCCCGACGGATCGCATCAGGGTGTTGAGGCCGTTGGCCGCGCCGGTCTCGCCCACCGGCACCGCGCGCATGACGAGCGCGGGCAGGGCCGAATAGGCGATCGCGGTGCCCGCCGCGACGACGGTCGCGCCGCCGATGATCGGCCACAGGCTGTGACTGGTGAAGAAGCGCACCACGTACCCCACCGCCATCACGGCGGAGGCGAGCGCCAGGGTCGTCCTGGGGCCGTACTTGGCGGAGATCCGGGCGGAGACCGGCGACAGCGCCACCATCGCGAGGCCGCCGGGCAGCAGGCACAGTCCGCCCACGACGATCGACGCGCCGATCCCGTAGCCGGTGCTCGTGGGCTCCTGGACCAGCTGCGCCGTGACCAGGGAGTTCGCGTAGAAGGCGAAGCCGATGAGGAGGGCGGCGACGTTCGTGAGCAGCACGGCGGGGCGCGCGGAGACCCGCAGGTCGACCATGGGGGACGTGGTGCGCAGCTCGTAGGCGCCCCAGAGCAGACCCACGGCGAGCGCGGTCACGAGCAGCCCGACGGTGCGCGCGGAGGTCCAGCCCCAGTCCGCGCCCTGGGTCACGGCGAGGAGCAGGCTGACGAGGGTGGCGGACAGGCCGAGGGTGCCGATGGCGTCGAACCGGCCCCGGGAGCGCAGGGGCGACTCCGGGACGCAGCTCAGAACGAGCACGATGTCGATCAGTCCCAGCACGGCGGAGGCCCAGAACATGGTGTGCCAGTCGAAGTTCTGGACGACGAGGGCGGCGACCGGCAGGCCGACGGCGGCGCCGATCCCGAGGGTGGAGCTCATGAGGGCGACGGAGGACAGCAACCGTGCGGGCGGCAGCTCGTCGCGCATGATGCTGATGCCGAGCGGTACGACGGCGAGCGCGGCGCCCTGGAGCGCCCGGCCGGCGATCAGCACACCGATGTGGGAGCTGACGGCGCACATGACCGAACCGGCGACGAGGACACCCAGCGAGGCGATGAGGACCCTGCGCTTGCCGTACATGTCACCGACACGGCCCAGTACGGGGGTGAAGACCGCGCCGGTCAGGAGCGTGATCGTGACGAGCCAGCTCGCGGCCGCCGGGGTGCTGCCGGTCAGGGCGGGGACGTGCGGCAGCAACGGCACGACCAGCGTCTGCATCACGGCGACCACGACGCCGCAGAAGGCGAGCACCGCGACGAGGAAGCGGCGGCGGCGGCCCTCCACCGGTTCGAATCCGGGTGCCGGTGCCGGTGCCGGTGCCGGTGTCGGTGCCGTTCCGGGCGTGGGGCTCGGGCCCGAACCCGGCTCCGGTGTCGATGCTGCGGACATCTGCTCTCCGTCGTCTGCGGTGGCGGCCTCCGTGGCCGCGCGTCACGGAGGGGGGTGCACAAGCGTTCACCCCGAGGGTAAACAGACGTGCACCCCTTTGTCACATGGCATTTCCTCACCGATTGGCCCAATTTCGTGACCGAGGGTCGATTGACGCGTTGAACGTGCGTGAAGGCCGCACATCGTGCGGCTGTGCTCGAAACGTTCAAGGAGAAACTTGATGTCGCGTATTGCGAAGGCAGCTGCTGTTCTCGCCGGCACGGGCGCCGTGCTGGCCGGCGGTGCCGGTATGGCCGCTGCCGACGCGGGCGCCGAGGCCGCGGCCGCGGGTTCGCCCGGAGTCCTTTCCGGCAACGTGGTCCAGGTGCCCGTGCACGTCCCGGTGAACCTCTGCGGCAACACCATCGACGTGGTCGGCCTGCTGAACCCGGCGTTCGGCAACCAGTGCGTCAACGTCGACGGCAAGCACCACGGCGGCTACGGCCGCTGAACCTCCGCCGCCGCCCGGGGGCACACGTCCTCCGGCGCGACTGAGGCACCGCCGTACGGAAAGGCAACGGCCTCCCGCATCCGATGCGGGGGGCCGTTGTGCTGCGGACCCGGGCGTACGGGCCGGGCGGGCCGGGCGGGCCGGGTCCGCGCGAGGCGCCGGAGGCGCGCCCGCGCGGGGTCCCGCTCAGGTGTCGTAGCGGTACAGATTCCGGTGGCTGAGCATCTCCGAGGGCTTCGTGCGCCACGGCGGCATCGGCTCGTCCACGCTGATCGCCTGCCCTCGCCCCGGATCGTTCCCGCCCAGCTTCCGCTGCGGAAGATAGGTCGCCTTCGGGTGCTTCTTCTGCCAGCGGTCCCAGAGGAGGTCGACGAAGGCGTGGTGGAGCCAGAAGACCGGGTCGTGCGGCGCTGTCGCGCCCAGCATCTGGCCGCCCACCCAGCGGTGGACACGGTTGTGGTTACGCCATCGCGTCCTGTCGCTGCCCGCCGTCCAGCCTTCGAGGCGGTTGCGGAAACCGCGCGGGGCCGTCGAGTCCCAGGGGGCCGCGTCGTAGACCGACTCGTTCATCGCCCAGGCCAGTTCGTCCTTGGTGGGCAGCGCGATCGGTGAGGTGGGGCGGCCGAAGGCACGGACGAGGAACTTCCGCTCCAGCACGCCGTCGTTGATGGTCCAGTTGCCGGCCGCGTAGGCGAACGCCCCGGTGGTGACCTGCCCGTCGGACGAACGGCCGTCGCCGCCGAGGAAGTCCTCCGCCCACAGGGACGCGGCGGGTGTGTTGTCCGTCGTCCAGTCCCAGTACGGCACGGTCACCTTGGGGTCGATCCGCTGAAGCGCCCGCTCGAACTCCAGCAGATACTTGCGGTGCCACGGCAGGAACGACGGTGCCATGTGCGCGGCCCGCAGCCCGTCGTCGCCGTCGGCCCGGTAGTACCGGACATGCTGACGGACGAACTCGTCGTAGCCGCCCCGGCGTTTGAGCTCCAGGACGGCGCTGACGAAGCGCTTCTTCTCCGCACTGGTGAGATTGCGCTGATTCTTTCTGATGTGCACCGTGGAGGGTCCTCCCTGCGGTCAGTGGGATGCCGGTCCGGCGAGTGAGAGCTGGGCCCCGCCGAGGTCGTCGACCGCCGCGCGGGCGGTCGCGAGGGCGGTCGGGAACGACTCGTAGTGGTTGACCACACTGAGATGGCCGCCGTCGGCGCGGCGCATGATGTGCAGGGGCCGGCCGTCGATCAGTACGCCCGTGTCCGTTCCCTGGATGTGCCGGCCGCCGTACATCTCGTCGAACAGCTCGGCCTGCCCGGCCGGTTCGACCGGTTCGGCCGGTGGTCCGGCGCCCTCGACGGGCGGCGCAGCGGCGGTGCGGGGGTCCGCGCGCAGGACGGGCAGCAGGGCCGACGCCGTACCGCCGATCACTCCGAGGGCGAACGCGGCACGCAGGAAGAGCCGCCGGGAGCGGCCCGGCGGAGGCGATGGCGGAGACGCCGGGACGGGCTCGTGCGGTACGGGCGGGTCGTGGCGCCGGCTCGGCCCGGGTGGCGCGAGGGTCAGGGGGTCCGCAGGCCGCGCCTCCACGGGTCGCGCCTGCAACTGGGTACCGCCTGGCATGGCGAACCTCCACTCGTCCGCCGTGTCCCGCCGCTCGCGGGCGGCGGGGCACGGACACTGATCCGGTCCGGGGCAGCGAGGTCTCTGCCCCGAACCGGTCAACGAGGAGGTCGCAGAACAGTTCTCCGGACTACGTCCGATTGTCGTAGTGACGCCGAGGCGTCAGCAGCCGAGGTTGCCGCCGGGGGTGGTGCCGAGGATCTGGACGAAGCTCTGGTACTTGGCGATCCGGCTCTGGACCTGCGCGGGGTTGCCTCCGTTGCATTCGATACTGCCGTTGATGCTGCGGATGGTCTCGCCGAAGCCGCGGCTGTTGACCATGGCGTTGTGCGGGGTCATGGTGCCCGGACCGTTCTGGGTGTTCCAGTACCAGAGACCGGTCTTCCAGGCGACGGCCGAGTCGTTCTGGACGAGCCAGGGGTTGCCCAGCAGGTCGAGGCCGAGGGCGTCGCCCGCGGCCTTGTAGTTGAAGTTCCAGCTGAGCTGGATGGGGCCGCGGCCGTAGTACGCGGCCTGCCCCGCCGGGCATCCGTACCACTGCGAACTGTCGCAGTAGTGGGGGTAGTTGGCCGTGTTCTGCTCCACGATGTGGACCAGGCCGCCCGTTTCGTGGCTGACGTTGGCGAGGAAGGCCGCGGCCTCCTGGCGCTTGATGGTGTCGCTGCCGGTGGTCGCGAAGGCCGGGTAGGCGCTCAGCGCGGCTTTGAGACCGTTGTAGGTGTAGAAGGAATTGCGGCTCGGGAACATCTGGTTGAACTGCGCCTCGCTGACCACGAAGCCACCGGCGGGCGGCGGGTCGGTCGGGCCGCCGCCGCAGGCTCCGTTGTCGGCCCAGACGTCGACCGTGCCGGGTCTCTCGTTCTGGGTCCACCACTTGGCCGTCCAGTTGCGGCCGTTGTACGAGGCCGTGTCGCCGCCCCAGTAGACGGCGGACGCGTTCCATCCGGTGGCGCACGCGGCGGACGTGGCCGCCGCCGAGGTCGAGGCGGGCAGGAATACCGCGAGGGCCATGGCGGAGACCAGTGCGGTGAACAGGGCAAGAATTCGCTGTCGCAAGCGACTCACTCCTTCGCGCGGCCGCCGTTGAGCGACGGCCGCCATGGGGGTGAGGGAACCAAACCGGAACTCCCACTACCTGTCAAGGTCTAGACCAAGTGTCGAGTTTCGGCCGATCGCCAACCGGACCGGCCGTCACCTCACGCCCCGGGCAACGGGGATGAGCAGGGCTTGTCGGCCGTTCACCGCCCGGCGGAACCGTCCCACCTGCCACAACTCCCCGCGGCCCGCGGTGGTGTCGGCCCCGTCGCACCGTGGATGTGACGCGATCTCGCCCCTGGCCGACGCGGGAACCGCGGCGGACCGTCGGGTTCACCGAGGGACCGCAGGGCGGCGCCGGACGGCGACATGACCTCGGAGGGGTTCCCTCCACGTCCCGGTGCGCCGCACACGGGTGACGCCGTCACCGTTCAGTGGGCCGCCGGATCGGGCTCCGCGGCGGGGCCGGGAATGGAGCCACCGGCCGGCTCGGGGTGCCAGCTGTAGCGCACGTCCGGTTCGTTCTCCTCGTTGCCCCGGCCGTCGGTCTTCTCCACCGGGACGAAACCGTGGCGCTCGTAGAAACGCCGTGCGGGCCCGTTCACCTGGAACGTCCACAGCGACAGTCCGCCCGGCCGACGCCGCTTCGCCAGGTCGAGCAGGCGATCGCCGATGCCACAGCCCCGGTGGTCCGGATCGAGGTACAGCTGCTCGACGTCCCCGCCCTCGATCACCATCATGCCGACCACCGCCTCTTCGACGGTCGCCACCCAGGTCTCCTGGGTGGGCAGGACGATGTCGCGGATCCAGGCGTGTACCCGCTGTTCGCTGTGGGGGCGGGTGACACTCGGGAGCGCGGCCGCGAAGGACCTCAGCCACAGTCCGGAGATGTCGGACGCGTCGGCGGGCACCGCGCGACGGACGACGAGCGTGTTGGTCTGCACAGCGACCCATCCTGTCATCAACGGAGAATCACGGAACGATCGAGTCGATGTAACCGCCGTCGACACGCACCGCGGCCCCGGTGGTCGCGGACGCGAGAGGCGAGCTGAGGTAGACGACCATGTTGGCGATCTCCTCGGGTTCGATGAGCCGCTGGAGGAGCGACTGCGGCCGGTGCTCACGCATGAACTCGCGCTGGGCCTCCTCCCAGGGAAGGGACTTGTCGACGAGTTCGTAGACGAAGTCCTCGACTCCCCCGGTGTGCGTGGGGCCCGCGAGCACGGAGTTCACGGTGACGCCGCTGCCCGCCGCCGCCTTGGCGAAGCCGCGCGACACCCCCAGCAGCGCGGTCTTGGAGACCCCGTAGTGGATCATCTCGGCGGGGACGACGATCGCGGAGTCGCTGGCGATGTACTGGATCCGGCCCCAGCCGCGCTCCGTCATGGCGCCGAGACAGGCGCGCGTGAGCCGGACCGCGGCGAGGACGTTCACCTCGAAGTAGCGCCGCCACTCGTCGTCGCCGATCTCCAGCGCGGGCCGGGGGCCGAAGACTCCGAGGTTGTTGACGAGGATGTCCACCCGTGGCACGGCTTCGAGAACTCGCGCCGCGCCGCTCTCGGTGGAGACGTCCCCGGGCGCGGCCAGGAACTCCGCGCCGGGGGACTCGGCGCGCCGGCTATCCAGGGCGGCGGCCACGGACTCCTCGGAGCGCCCGTTGACCGCGACGCGGGCCCCCGCTCGGGCCAGCCCGGTCGCGATGGCCGCCCCGATGCCCTGCGTGGAGCCCGTGACGAGGGCGGTCCTGCCTGTGAGGTCGATCTGCACGTTCGGTTCCTTCCAGCTGTCGGTGGATCAAGTTCATTGTGCGTGGGGGTCCGTGGACGGCCCGGTCCGCGGACCGGGGCGGAGTGTCGGCTTCCGTCGATTTCGCATTCCGACCGGCACCAGCTCTTGAAGTGAACCCGACACTGTGTCATATATGTCTAGACCATTGCCCCTCGCCTTGGACGGAGGAGACGATCGTGCGACGGACCCCCACCCAGGTCGCGCTCGTTGCCGCTACCGCTCTCACTCTCGTCGCCTGTGGCGGCGGCGGTGACGACAAGGACTCACAGCCCCCATCCGCGCCGACCGGACTGACCGTCGAGGCCGGCAGCGCGCTGTCCGCCCACGTCATGTGGGAAGCGGCCAAGGACAATGTCGCGGTCAGCGGCTACGAGGTCTACCGAGGGGACACCAAGGTCAAGGATGTTCCCCCCGAGAAGCTGATGATCGACATCACCGATCTGAAGCCGTCCACCGCCTACTCGTTCTCGGTGCGGGCCAAGGACGCGGCCGGGAACCTCTCGCCGCACAGCGAGAAGAAGCCGGTCACCACGCCCGCAGTGGTCGCCGAGGACAAGGAAGCCCCCGCGAAGCCCGCGAAACTGCGCGGCAAGCACGACGGCTCCCACGGCGCCGAACTGACCTGGGGCGCACCGGGCAAGGGCCAGGGCATCACCTCGTACGACATCCTCCAGGGCGGCTCGAAGATCCACAGTGTGGGCGGCGACGCGACCTCGGCCAAGGTCACGGGGCTGCGCCCCGGCACCGATTACTCGTTCACGCTCCAGGCGCGGGACGCCGCCGACAACACCTCACCGGCCAGCGCGCCCGTGGAGATCAGCACCCCCAAGGGGCCCGGCGACGATCCCGACACGGCGCCCCTCGGCTTCAAGGTCGAACGGCACAAGAGCGCCGAGGACGGTGCCTACTACCTCGATCTGTCCTGGCTGCCCCCGAAGGTCGACGGCGAGGTGCCCTCGTACGAGATCCACCTCAACGGGAAGCTGACCACCACGCTGGTCTGGGGCAACAAGGCGCCGGTGGGCAGGACCACCGAGAGCGTCTTCGCGGGCAAGAAGCCCGGTGTCGGCTACAAGGTGAAGATCCGCGCCAAACTGCCGGACGGTGAGTGGGGCAGCTTCTCCCCCGAAATCACCATGGTCACCGGCGAAGCCAAGTCCTGACCGGCCGGCCGGTCACGCCGGTACCGCAGGTGTGACCGGCCGGGCAGGGCGGGTTCAACGGTCGGCGCTGCCGCCGAGAGGCAACGCGGCCTCCCGGCCCCGCACCCTCCTGGCCCTCAGCCTCGACAGCAACGGACGTCCCCGTCCGCCACCGCACGGGACCGGTTGGGACGTCCCGGCCGAACCGGCGGCCCGTGCCGGCTCGGCGGCCGGCGCCGTATCCGTGGCCGGTACGGGCATGTCCGCGCGCGCCGGCCGCGCCCGGGACGGCGCGTCCTGTGCACGCGCCGGAGTGGGAGCCGTACCGCTCGGACGTGGGGCCTGCCGGTCCCGTCGGGCATCCGCCAGCAGCGCGGTCAGGCTGGAGCGGTGCCAGCTGATCTCGTCCGGGTCGTCGGCGGTCAGCAGCCGCCCCATGACCTCGCGCCCGCCCTCCGACGCGGGACGACCCGGTGCGAGGTCCGGCCGCAGTCGGTTCAGACACGCGCGCTCGTACGGATCCGGGACCAGCTCGGCCAGTTGGACCGGGTCGAGCACGGACCCGACGATCGCCGCCCGCTCCCAGCGGTCGTCGCTCTCGTGCAGCAGAAGACCGATACGGCGACCGCGCCAGTTGCGCGGACGGCAGTCCTCCTCCCCCGGCGCCATCGCCCCGGCCGCGTCCGCCGCCCCGGCGTCGGGCAGCACGCCCCGGTCCGGCCCCGAGCCGCGGCGGACACGGCCGGTCCGCTCCCGTGGCCCCGTACACGTCCCGGATCGCGGCAAACGGCCCGTCAGCAAACCCGGTTCACCGCTCGCGAACGCGCGTAGCTCCTCGGCGAGATAGAGCCAGACAACCGCGCGGTACCGATTCAGATAGAAGCGCACCGGCACCAGATAGCCCGCACGCGCGAGCCGGGTGAAGCGGCCGGGGCTGATGTCCATCAGCTCGGCCCCCTCGGCCGTGCCCACCGTCCGCACCCGCTCGCGCAGCGCGCCAGGGAAACCCGCCGCCCTCCGCAGCCGCTCGACCTCGCCGCGCGGGACCCGGCGCCGGCCGCTCAGGGCCCCGCCCACGGTACGGACATGCCCCATCTGCGTCGCCAGCTCGAACTCGCCCCGCTTCAGACGCAGTTCCTGAGCCGCTCGACCGGCCGCGAGTGTCTCCGGGACTTCCACAACAGACATCTGCATACTCCCCCGTGAGTCGATTACTACTCTCGGTGACGACCGTAGTCCAGCTCCCGTTTCCTCGCCGGCCCTGTGGAAAACTCCCGGAACCCCTCAGACGTCGGTGACCGACGTGCGGCCCGACTGCCGTACCGCGATGCCGAGATGCTCGCCGACCCGGTTGACCATCAGCGTCATCTCGTAGGCGATCTGCCCCACATCGGCTTCCGCCTCGCTCAGCACGCAGAGGCAGCTGCCGTCCCCGGCCGCGGTGACGAACAGCAGCGCGTCATCGAACTCGATCATGGTCTGACGCGCCTTGCCCGCGTTGAAGTGCCGGCCGGAGCCCCGGGCCAGACTGTGCAGACCTGACGAGACAGCCGCCAGATGCTCGGCGTCCTCGCGCGCCAGACCGGAACTCGCACCCGTCACCAGCCCGTCGTTGGACAGGACCAGCGCGTGCCGTATGGGCTCGACCCGATTGGTCAGATCTTCCAGAAGCCAGTCAAGTCCGTCTTCCAGCGCCATTGGTGACCACTCTCCCCGTTCAGACAGGTACCGCGCCCTGTGCCCCGTATCTCCCCCGTCGTTCGCAAGCCTCGCGCACCGACCTGCTCACGGGCAAGCGATCCAGCGACCCGGGAAAGTCACATGGAACCGACCGTTCCCGGCACTGAAACGATCAATATCGGGCCAGGTCGTATGCCTTCGCAATGCATCGCACCGCAGCCGTCGACAGACCGCTCCCCTTGCGCAGACTCAGGCACCGGGCCACCACTTCCGCCGATTCACCACCGCAACGCAATCCCTCGATCCTGTGACCTGTCACGGCCGACTGAAACGAACACAGGATTACGGCCACTTTCCGGACGTCTGCTCATGTCTGCCGTCAACTCGAACTTTCCGCCACCAATTCGCGCCACCGGCGGCCCCGTAGGGTGACCGGGAATGGGCCTACGCGGCGTCGCGCATCACGTCCCTGCGGATGCGCGCGCAGGAGTCGTTGATCAGCCGCGAGACATGCATCTGCGAGATGCCGAGGTGCTCGGCGATGCTGCTCTGCGTCATCCCGAGGAAGAACCTCAGATAGAGGATCCTCTTCTCCCGGTCGGGCAGCCGGCGCAGCCGCGGCTTGACGGCCTCCCGGTCGACCACGGCGTCCAGCGCCTCGTCCCAGGCGCCCAGCGAGTCGCCGAGTGTGGGGCCCTCGTCCGGGGAGGACAGGCTCGCGTCGAGCGACAGCACGTGGAAACAGTCCATGGCCTCGACGCCCAGGACCACCTCGCCGTGGGTCATTCCCGCCTGGAAGGCGATCTCGTCGACCGTCGGCGCGAGAACGCCGTGCCGCTGGGCCAGTTCGTCGCGGGCGTCCCGCACACGGGCCCGCAGTTCCTGGACACGCCGTGGCACATGCACGGACCACAGGCGGTCGCGGAAGTGCCGCTTGAGCTCTCCCGTGATCGTGGGTACGGCGAAGCTCTCGAACGCGGTGCCGCGGTGCGGGTCGTACCGCTCCACGGCCTTCACCAGTCCGATCGCGGCGACCTGCCGCAGATCCTCCAGGGCCTCGCCCCGGTGCCGGAACCTGCCGGCCAGCCTGTCGGCCATCGGGAGCCAGGCGCAGACGATCTCCCCACGGGTCCGGTCCCTCTCGGGGCCGTCCGGCAGTCCGGCCGCCCGTTCGAAGGCCGCGGAGGTGTCGGGGACGTCCTCGTGCCTCACCCGGTAGGCCATCACCCGAGGGGTCATGATGCCTTCAGCTCCTCGCTCGACGCGGCGTCGTCACCGGAGGAGCACACAGCGGCCACCGGGCGACGCCCGGAGCGGTACGCCGCTCCGCGGACGTGCCTCCTGCTGTCCGAAGCACGCCCAGCGTGTGCCCCTGAACACCCCCGGCAAACAAGGAGGTTCAGGGGCCCGCGGGTTCCCGGCTCCGAGGAGCGCGGGCGCGTCTCTCAGCCGCTGTGGTCCGGTTCGGCGCCGTGCCAGACGGTCGTGATGTTGCAGAACTCGCGGATCCCGTGGTCCGACAACTCCCGTCCGTACCCGGACCGCTTGACGCCGCCGAAGGGCAGCGCCGGATGGGACGCGGTCATGCCGTTGAAGAAGACACCGCCCGCCTGGAGATCGCGCACGCAGCGCCGCATGTCCGCCTCGTCGCGGGTCCATACGTTGGAACTCAGGCCGAACGGAGTGTCGTTGGCGACGCGCACCGCCTCGTCGAGATCGGTCACCCGGTACAGGGTGGCGACGGGGCCGAACGCCTCTTCGTGGTGGATGCGCATGTCGGGGGAGACATCCGTGAGGACGGTGGGTTCGTAGTACCAGCCGCTGTGCGGTCCGTCGGGGCGGCGCCCGCCGCAGCGGGCGGTGGCACCGCGGTTGACCGCGTCGTCGACCAGTTCCTCCAGGTCGGCGCGGCCCTGTTCGCTCGCGAGCGGGCCGACGTCGGTCGACTCGTGCATCGGATCGCCGACGGTCAGCTTCCGCATCCCTGCGACGAATCGTTCGCCGAAGGCGTCGTAGACGTCGGCGTGCACGATGAAGCGCTTGGCCGCGATGCAGGACTGGCCGTTGTTCTGCACCCGGGCGGTCACCGCGGTCCGCGCGGCGCGGTCGACATCGGCCGAGGGCAGCACGATGTACGGGTCGCTGCCGCCGAGTTCGAGAACGGTCGGCTTCACCTCGTCACCGGCGATCGCGGCCACGGAACGACCGGCCGGCTCACTGCCCGTCAGGGTCGCCGCGGCCACCCGGCGGTCGCGCAGGATGCCCTCGATGGCGTCGGACCCCACCAGCAGTGTCTGGAAGCAGCCCTCGGGAAAACCCGCCCTCTTGAAGAGGTCGCCCAGATACAGGGCGGTCTGCGGGACGTTCGACGCGTGTTTGAGGAGGCCCACATTGCCCGCCATGAGGGCGGGGGCGGCGAATCGTACGACCTGCCAGAGCGGGAAGTTCCACGGCATGACCGCCAGCACGACGCCCAGCGGGCGGTAGCGGACATACGCGCGCCGGGCGCCCGAGTCCGCCACGTCGGCGTCCCGCGGGTGCTCGTCCGCGAGCAGACCGGGGGCGTGGCGCGCGTACCAGCGCATCGCCTTGACGCACTTCGCCGCCTCCGCGCGGGCCGCGCCGATCGGCTTGCCCATCTCGGTGGTCATGGTGCGGGCGATGTCGTCACCGTCCTCTTCGAGGAGGTCGGCGGCCCGGTTCAGCAGCGCGGCCCGGTGGTCGAAGCCGGTGGTGCGGTGCTGCTCGAACGCGGCAGCGGCCACGGCCAGCCGCCGCTCGATCTCGTCGGACCCGAGGGCGTCGAACGTCTTCAGGGTCTCGCCGGTGGCTGGATCGACCGTGGCGATGGGCATGGGACAGTCCTCCTCCGATTCGGTGCTTCGACAGTCGCGCGGTACGCACGGGCCCGCAACGCGGGCGGTACGCGGGGATCAACCGCGGGGGATCATGTGCCCATGACCCACGACCACACACACGTACAGGAATTCTTCGGGGTCCGGGCGGCGGACTGGGACGCGCGCTTCCCCGACGACGGCCCGGCCTACGCCGCCGCGGTGGCCGCGATGGGGCTGCGTCCCGGCGACAGCGTCCTGGACGCGGGCTGTGGCACGGGCAGGGCGCTGACCGCCCTGCGGGCCGCCATCGGGCCACGGGGGACGGTGCTGGGGGCCGACCTCACCCGCGAGATGCTCGCGGCCGCGGTACGGAGCGGTCGGGACGCGGTCGGTGCCCTGCTGCTCTGCGACGTCGCACGCCTGCCGCTGCGCCCGCACTCGGTGGACGCGGTCTTCGCGGCGGGACTGATCGGCCATCTGCCGGAGCCGGCCGCGGATCTGCGGGAGCTGGCCAGGGTGGTACGACCGGGTGGGCGGCTGGCGCTCTTCCATCCCGTCGGCCGGGCCGCGCTGGCCGCCCGGCAGGGCCGCCGGATCACACCGGACGATCTCCGTGCCGAGGGTGTGCTCCGTCCGCTGCTGGCGGGTGCGGGCTGGCGGCTGCTGTCGTACGTGGACGAGGACGAGCGTTTCCTCGCGCTCTCGGTGCGCGAGGGCTGACTCACCGGGACGGCCGTACCGAGTGCGCCGTCACGCCGGCGGGTATCGAACCTGTGTAGGAGGCGGGGGCCAAGGATGTGCGGAAGGTGGACGGACGATGTTCGACAAGCTGCGCGGACTCTTCGTATCGAACCGGATCGCTCAGCCGGTCGCCGAGCCGGCCGCGTCGTCCCAGAGCCGGAAGCGGCAGCACAACCTGTTCGAGGCCGCGGCCACCTATGTGGCGGCGACCGCCGACGACGACCAGGACCGGATGGACGAGGCGTCCGGCTGGGTGTCGCCCGAGGCGCTGTCGTTCGGGGTCAGTGAGCTGGCCTGCCGGGCGGTGATAGCGCTGGCGCGGGAACGCGACGAGTCGCCCCAGACGGTGGCGCGCCGCCTGCTCGGACTGCCCGCCGCCTGACGGCGGTGCCCGGAGCGGCACGGAGGGCCGCGAGCCCCTCGACGGCCGGGCGGCCGACTGGCTAAGGTGCGCCGACAACCGATCGGACACGACCGATCGGATCGGGAGGTGCCGTGTCAGGTACGGACGAATCCGCCGATGAGGACGCGCTGTTCGTGCTGTCGGCCGTACTGCTGACACCGGCGCGGTTCCCCAGCGTGCTCGGGGACGATTTTCCCGAGGCGTGCGCGGCCCTGGGACTGGAGCCGTGCGACCACGGGTACGGGCTGGTGCTCGGCCAGGACGGCACCGGCGCGCGCTGGACGGTGGCCGTCGACGACGTGTCGCTGGTCGCGGTCGCCATCGCCGCCTGGGACTGCGGTATGGAGTACGACCTGTCTCCGGACGAACGTACGGTGGTCGCGGCGATTCCGGGCTGGCCGCTGGCCCTGGCGGTGGCGGCGCCCGGGGTGCCCGCGCCGCACGACCCCGAGCCGGAGCCGGGCGAGGAGGACGACGGGGCGAGACCCTCGCTCGCCCCGCCCGACACGACGGGCTGGGGGCCCGCGCAGCGCCGCCTCGGCGCGGACGAGATCGCGCTTCAGTGGGAGGCGTGGCGTGATCAGTTCGACCACGAGGACGAGCCGGAGCGGGCCGGGGCGGGCACGGACGCGGGCACCGGCGCGGAAGCGGCCGAGGACGCGGACGCGGCTGCCGCCGACGACGGGAGCGCCACGGACGGCGCGGACGGCGGCGGCCCGGGGATCGGCCACGACGGGATACGACGCGTACTGAAAGAACTGCACGGCTACCTGGAGTCACCGCCGCCGCCGGGCCGGGTCCGCTCCGGTTTCGCGCCCGCCGGCGCGCGGATGCTGCGGGCCGACGGGCCGGGCTGGTCCCTCGTCGCGAGGACCGACGACATGGCCTACATCCTTCTGGACGACGAGCCGAACGAAGTACTGCCGGTGGGCCGGGGGCCCGAGCTGCCCAAGCTCCTCGAAGCACTCGACAGGATCGCGATCCGCCCGTCCTGACGGGCCCGGTCGGCGCTCGGCGCTCGGCGAAGCCCCCGTACGCAGTCGGGACCTTGTCCTGGTCCACCGTGCCGTACGGGGGCTGTTTTCGCAGGTCAGCGTGGGGTCAGCGACCGATCTCCTTGCGCGTGACGCGCTTGAGCCGACGACGCTGCGACGGGTCGAGCATCAGATAGGCCACCGCGGGCACGCCGAGCACCACCAGCAGCGACATCCAGAATCCGATGAATGGAATCAGGAGAAGACCGACGGCCACTCCCCCGACAGCGATCTTTGCCCTAGTCGACATTTTCGACGCCTCCTTCGCGGCCGAGGCCGCTCCCTGCTCATTGAACGCTCACGGGCGTCCGCCAGTTCCACTATGCAGCGCCCACGTGCGTGGCGCCCCGATGGAGCGGTGCTCCGTCGTGCGGATCAGGCGGATCGCGCGGATCAGCCGGTTCAGGCCGCGGCGCGCAGCGGTGCCCCGACCTCGTGCAGATGTCCGAGCGCCTGCCGGTACGAGTCGACCAGGCCCGTCTCCACGTAGGGGACGTCCAGCGCGCGGCAGTGCGCGCGGACCAGCGGCTGGGCGAGCCTGAGGTGGGGTCGCGGCATGCTCGGGAAGAGGTGGTGCTCGATCTGGTAGTTCAGACCGCCGAGGAACCAGTCGGTGAGGAGCCCGCCGCGGATGTTGCGGGAGGTGAGGACCTGTCGGCGCAGATGTCCCCAGCTCGCGAACTCCTCCTCGGTGGGGATCTTCATGCCCTTGTGGTTCGGGGCGAAGGCCATGCCGAGGTGGAGGCCGTAGATCATCTGGTGGATCAGCAGGAAGACGACGGCCTGGCCGACGCCGAGAGTGGTGAAGAGCAGCGCGAGATAGGCGACGACGTGCGTGAGGAGCAGCGAGCCCTCAAGGAGGCGCTCACGCGGGCTCTGGCGGCTGACGCCTCGGGAGAAGACGCTGCGGAATCCGTAGACCTTGAGGGCGATGCCCTCCAGCGTCGTCAGCGGGAAGAACATCGCGGCCTGGTGACGGGTGAGCCAGCGGCGCAGTCCCCTGCGGCCCTCGGTCTGGTGCTGCGCGAAGACGAGGATGTCGGCACCGACGTCGGGGTCCTTCTCCAGATGGTTGGGGTTGGCGTGGTGCCGGTTGTGCTTGTCGTTCCACCAGTCCTGGCTCATTCCGAGCAGAAGGTTGGCGTGCAGGAGCTGGACGAGCCGGTTCCGTCCCCGGGTGGCGCATATCTGGGCGTGCCCCGCGTCGTGCGCGACGAACGACATCCGGGCCGACAGGAGCGCCAGCGGCGGGGCCAGGAGGAGCGCCCACCAGGAGGCTCCGAGCAGCACCATGCCGGTCACGACCGCGGCGAGCCCGAGCAGGTTGACGGCGATACCGCGGGCGTACCAGGCGGTTCGCCGTTCGAGCAGGCCCTGTTCCCTGACCGTCCGTAGAAGGGGCGCGAAGTCGCTGCCGCCTGTGCGGGCGGCGGCGGGGCCCGGGGTGGTGGTCTCCGCGACTGCTGCGGGGGCCTGGGGCATGTCGGTCTCCGGTCTTTGGGCCGACGATCGATATCGATCGTTGAGGTGTGAAAAGGGAGGTCTGCGAGGCCGTTCGGGTGGCGCCGTCGAAGCTTGATCACGACGCCCGGTTGAAAACTACGCGGAGCCGCCCCGCGGGGGCCATGCGGCCAACACCCCGAGGTGACGGGGGTTCTTCCCGACCGAGGGGGTGGGGCTTCCTACACCCCCGTGACGGCTCATGATTCTTGTCACCGCCGGACGCCACCCATCGGCGGCGGGAGCGAGGTACCCTCGGCCGCTCCACCTTCACTAGTCAAACTTGAGGAATGTGTCATCGCCGTACACAGGCCCCCTGCGGCTACGCCCTCCCAGATCACCGGACTCGCGCGCTGCCACGTGCTCTTCCTCCCCTCCGACCCGGCCCGTGCCGGCCGGATCGCCTTCTGGCATCCCGACGGCACCGCGCCCCCCGAGTGGCCGGTCCCGGCGGACACCCCGGACTCGGCCGACCCGACGGACCTCGCGGACCTCGTGGACCCGACCGAGCCGACGGCGTCGGTGGTCACCGGGGCCTCGGTCGGACAACTGACCGTCGTCGGCGACGACGTGCGGCTCCGTACGGTTGCGGCCCTGCTGTTGCCCGTACGGGACGCCGTGCCCGTACTGACCCGCGCGAGGGCGTCGGCGGACGCCTCGCCCGCGGCGGCCTTCTGGGGCGCGGCGGCGCTCCTCGCCCTGCAACTCGCCGCGCGCGGCAAGCTGTTGCCGGGACTCTCGACGGCCGGCCACGACGCCTGGCGGGCCGGGCCCGTCGCCGCCGACGACCTGGAGCGCGTCCGCGCGCTCGCCGCCTCGATGCCGCCCACCGCCCACGCCGTACCGCTCGACCCCGGGGCGACCGGTCCGCTCCTGCTCGCCGATCCCGAACGGTTGGCGCGGCAGTTCCTCGACGCGGTCGCCGACGGTCTCGTGCGCACGCCCGCCGCGCGCATCGCCTCGGGATCGCCCGCCTTCGCCGCTCCGGAGCCGCGCAGGCTGCCCGAACTGCGGGGCTGGGCCGCCGACGTGGCGGCCGGGCACGACGCGGGCGTACGACTGTCGCTGCGGATCGAACTGCCCGGCCTGGCCACCGCGCCGGACGACCCTCCCGAAGAGGGCGGCTCCCCCGACGGCGACACCCTCGGATCCGCCGCCGCGTTCCGCGCCGTCGTACAGATGCACAGCGTCAGTGACCCGACGGTCGTCGCCGACGCCGCCGAGGTGTGGGCCGGTACGGACGGCACGGGCGCCACGGGCGAGGCGTTCGGCCCCCGGGCCCGGATGGGCGCCCTGCTGGCCCTGAGACGCGCCGCGCGCGCCTGGCCGCCCCTGGCTCCCCTCCTGTCGGCCACCGTGCCCGACGCGATCGACCTGGCCGACGAGGAGGTCACCGAACTGCTCGGGGAGGCCTCCCGGGCACTGGCGGCCACCGGTGTCCAGGTGCACTGGCCGAAGTCGCTGGCGCGCAAGCTGACGGCGCGCGCCGTCATCGGCCCGCCCGACGACGGGCCGGGCTCCGGCCCGTACGGGAACCGGCAGGGCACACCGCACGACACGCCGGGTTCCCTCCAGGGCGACGAGGACGACACGCACGGGACCGGGCGGCCGGACGGCAGCGGTTCGAACCTGCCGTCCTTCCTCTCCGCCGACGCGCTGCTCGCCTTCAACTGGCGCTTCGCGCTGGGCGACCGGGAACTCACCCGCGCCGAGCTGGACCGGCTCGCCGAGGCGACCCGCCCCGTCGTACGGCTGCGCGACCAGTGGGTCCTCATCGATCCGGAGGAGGCCAGACGTGCCCGGGAGGGCCGGGACCGCAAGCTGACGCCCGTCGACGCGCTCGGCGCCGTTCTCACCGGGTCCACCGAGGTGGACGGCCGCCGGGTCGAGGTGGAGGCGTCGGGATGGCTGGAGGCGCTGCGCGAGCGCCTGGCCGACCCGGAGGGCACGGACCAGGGGATCGGCCAGCCGGCGGCGCTCACGGCCACCCTGCGCGACTACCAGCTGCGGGGACTCAACTGGCTGCACCGGATGACCTCGCTCGGTCTCGGCGGCTGTCTCGCCGACGACATGGGGCTCGGCAAGACCATCACCGTCATCGCGCTCCATCTGCACCGCCGGAGCGAGGAATCAGCCGCGGGACCCACCCTGGTCGTCTGCCCGACGTCGCTGATGGGCAACTGGCAGCGCGAGATCGAGCGGTTCGCACCCGGCACGCCCGTCCGCCGCTTCCACGGCGCGTCGCGCGGCCTGGACGCCCTCGCGGACGGCGAGTTCGTCCTCACGACCTACGGCACCATGCGGCTGGACGCGTCCAAGCTGGCCGCCGCCGAGTGGGGCATGGTCGTCGCCGACGAGGCGCAGCACGTGAAGAATCCGTACTCGTCGACCGCCGCCCAGCTGCGCACCATCGGTGCCAGGGCGCGCGTCGCCCTGTCCGGCACCCCGGTGGAGAACAACCTCTCCGAGCTCTGGGCCATCCTCGACTGGACGACACCGGGCCTCCTCGGGAAGCTCCCCGCCTTCCGCGCGCGCTACGCGCAGGCCGTCGAAGGCGGTGACCCGGCGGCGGCGGAGCGGCTGTCCGCGCTCGTACGGCCGTTCCTGCTGCGGCGGCGCAAGTCCGATCCCGGCATCGCCCCCGAGCTGCCTCCCAAGACGGAGACCGACCGCGCGGTGTCGCTCACCACGGAGCAGGCCGGGCTCTACGAGGCGGTCGTACGCGAGACCCTCGCCGCCATCTCGGAGGCCGGCGGCATGGAACGGCGCGGCCTCGTGATGAAGCTGCTGACGTCGCTCAAGCAGATCTGCAACCATCCCGCGCAGTTCCTCAAGGAGGACGATCCGGCGCGGGTCGCGGGACGTTCGGGGAAGGTGGAACTGCTCGACGAGCTGCTCGGCACCATCCTCGCCGAGGGGGCGAGCGTGCTCGTCTTCACCCAGTACGTACAGATGGCGCGGCTGCTCGAACGGCATCTGGCGGCGCGTGGTGTCCCGACGCAGTTCCTGCACGGGGGCACGCCGGTACGGCAGCGCGAGGACATGGTGCGGCGGTTCCAGGAGGGCGAGGTGCCCGTCTTCCTGCTGTCGTTGAAGGCGGCGGGCACCGGTCTGAATCTGACCCGCGCCGAACACGTCGTGCACTTCGACCGCTGGTGGAACCCGGCCGTCGAGGCCCAGGCGACGGACCGCGCGTACCGCATCGGCCAGAGCCGGCCGGTGCAGGTGCACCGGATGATCGCCGAGGGCACGATCGAGGACCGGATCGCGGACATGCTGGCCCGCAAGCAGCAACTGGCGGACTCCGTGCTCGGCGCCGGCGGCGAGGCGGCCCTGACGGAACTGACCGACGACGAGCTGGCCGATCTGGTCGAGCTGCGAGGGAGTGCGCGATGACGGGAGCCGGCGGCGGACACGGCGGCGGACACGGTACGGAAGGGGCCGAGCGCACCTTCGTCGCCCTGCCGCCCGCGCGGGGCCGCGCCTTCGCGCGGACCTGGTGGGGTCAGGCCTGGCTGAAGGCCCTTGAGGACACGGCGCTCGACTCGCAGCAGCTCAAGAAGGGACGCAAGCACGCGCGTGACGGCGCGGTCGGCGCGGTGTCCGTACGGCCGGGGAGGATCACGGCCGTCGTACGGGACACGGACGGCACGGCGCAGCGCGGCGACGTGCTGTTGCAGCAGCTCAGTACGGAGGAGTGGGACCGGTTCCTGGACATGGCGGTCGAGAGCGCGGGGCACATCGCGGCGCTGCTGGACCGGGACATGCCGCCGCATCTTGTGGAGGACGCGGCGGGCGCCGGGGTCGAACTGCTGCCCGGCGTCGGTGATCTGGAGCCGGAGTGCGCCTGTGACGCCTGGGACCTGTGTCCGCACACGGCGGCGCTCTGCTATCAGGTGGCGCGACTGCTGGACGAGGATCCGTTCGTCCTCCTGCTGATGCGCGGCCGGGGAGAGCGGCAGCTGCTCGACGAGTTGCAGGCGCGCTCGGCGCGTGCCGCCCGGACCCGGGGTCCGGCAGAGGGCACGGTCGCGGGTGGGGGCGCGGCGGAGGAACCGGCGGGCATACGCGCGGACGAGGCGTTCGCGGCCCGCAGCATCCTCCCGCCGCTGCCCCCTCCCCCGCCGGTACCCGAGGAGCCCGGTCCGCCGCCGTCCCTCCATACGGAGGCGGAGCCGCCGCCCGGGATCGACGCGGACGCCCTGGAGTTCCTGGCGGCGGACGCGGCGGGACGCGCGCTGCGGCTGCTGACCGACGCGTTGTCCGCCGGGCACGAACGGCAGCCGCTCGACGACGAACTGACACCCCGCGAGGACGCCGTGCGGCTGGCGGCCTCCACCCACGATCCGCTGATCGCGGTGCGGCTCGCCGGGGGGACGGGGCGGCAGCGCGCCGAACTGGACCTGGCGGTCGGCGCCTGGCGCCACGGGGGCGCCGCGGCGCTCTCCGTACTGGAAGAGGAGTGGCAACCGGAGCCCGAGGCCCTGGCCCGCGCGAAGGCCGATCTGGCGAGGGCCTGGGAGGACGGTGAGCGCCCGCGGCTGCGCGCGGGTTCGGGCGCCCGCTGGACGGTCGTAGGGGCGGACGCACAGCTCCGCTACGGGCGCGACGGCCGCTGGTGGCCGTACCGCAGGGCCGGGGCCCGCTGGGCCGCTTCGGGACCGCCGGCCGCCGATCCGGCGTCGGCGCTGGCGAGCGCGCTGGCGAGAGCGGGGGCCTGAGCGCCGGGGGGGGGGGGGGGGGGGGCCGGCCCCCCCCCCCCCCCCCCCCCCCCCCCACCCGCCCGTCCGGAACCGGAGCTGACCCCGGCCCCCGCGCCCGGCACGCGGCGGGCCGCACGGGGCGCCGGGCGGGCCGGGGACGCGAGAGCCTTGCCCGGTGGCGCACGCGGGGCGACGATGGTGGAGGCCGGGCAGTCGTGGCCTCGGGAGGCCGAGTTGACCGACACATGGGTGGCCCTGGAAGAAGGAGCGGATCCGGCGGAGCGGCGCGGAGCGCTGCGTCGCGCGTACGAGTCGTTCGCGACCGCCGGCCGGGTCGAGCGTCCCGTACGCCCTGTGGTGGCCGATTCCTGGCAGCGTTCCGCCCGCGCGCGGGTCCGTCCCGAAGGGACGGCCAGTGTCGAGCTGTCCGACGACGACCTCGGCGCCCACCGGGAAGCGCACCCGCTGACCCGTGTGATGCCCCTGTTCCGTGAGCTGATGGGCGCCTACGCGTCGGACGGCGAACATCTGATCGCGGTGTGCGACGCGCACGGACGGCTGCTGTGGGTCGAGGGCCATACCGCGACACGCGCACAGGCCGGCGGGATGAACTTCGTACCGGGCGCCCGCTGGTCCGAGGCCGCGGCGGGAACGAACGCCCCGGGCACCGCCATCGCCGTCGACCGGCCCGTCCAGGTCTTCGCCGCCGAACACTTCCTGCGGCCCGTGCACCCCTGGACCTGCGCCGCGGCTCCGATCCACGACCCGCGCACCGGACGGCTGCTGGGCGCCGTGGACATCACCGGCGGCGACCGGCTGGCCCATCCGCACAGCCTGGCGTTCGTGGGCGCCGTCGCCAGGGCCGCCGAGTCGCAGCTCGCCCTGCTGGCGCCACCGCCGGCCCCCGGGACCGTACAGCTGTCGGTCCTGGGACGGGACGAGGCGCTGCTCACCGTGGACGGCCGCAGGACCCGGCTCAGCCGCCGCCACAGCGAGATCCTGACGGTCCTCTCCAACCGCCCCGAGGGCGTCTGCGGCGACGAACTGCTGATGGAGCTGTACGAGGACGAGTCCGTCACGCCCGTCACCCTGCGCGCGGAGCTGTTCCGGCTGCGCGGACTGCTCGGTCCCGACCTGCTGCGTTCACGCCCGTACCGGCTGACGGCTCCCGTCGACACGGACTTCGGCACCGTCACCAGGAGGCTGGCGTCCGGAGCGGTCACCGGTGCCATGGGCGCGTACGCCGGACCCCTGCTGCCCGCCTCACTGTCCCCCGCCGTCGTACGGCTGCGGCGCAGACTCGACGGTCAGCTCAGGGCGGCCCTGATCGCGCGCGGGGACCCGGGGCTGCTGGCCGACTGGGCGTACAGCCCCTGGGGTGAGGACGATCTCGCGGTGTGGCGCGCCCTCGCCGAAGCGCTCCCGGCGCGGCAGCGCCCGTCCGCCCTCGCACGCGTGCGTGAGATCGACGCGTGGCAGGCGACCGGCCCGTCCGGCGGCTGACGACGGGCTCGCGCACGGGAACGTGCGCGCCCTCCACCGTCGGAACGCCGCCCGCGGTCATCGGCCGCACTGTCAGGACAGCCGCGTGGTCATCGGCCGGGGCCCCGCTGAGCCCTACGGGCGCTCCCGAAAGGCGGACCCGACCGCCGCTCCTTACTCTCTGTTGATGGAGCACCACGTTCGGCTCGCACGGTGCCCGCTCATCCGAACCCGAGGAGTCCGCCATGCCGGAGCTGTTCATCGGTGGCAAGTGGACCACCGCCGTGGGCGGCCAGGTCCGCGAGATCCGCTGCCCGGCGGACGGCACGCTCGTCGCGACCGTGGACGAGGCGGGTCCCGAGGACGCGGCCGCCGCGATCGAGGCGGCCCGGGACGCGTTCGACAGCGGTCCCTGGCCCGGCACACCGACCGCCGAGCGCGGCGGGCTGCTGCTGCGCGTGGCCGAGCTGCTGGAGCGCGACAAGGCCGCGTTCGCACGGGCAGAGTCCCTGGACACGGGGAAGCGGCTCGTCGAGAGCGAGTACGACATGGACGACATCGCGAACTGCTTCCGCTACTTCGGCAACCTGACGGCCGCCGGTGGCGCCGACCGTGTCGTCGACACCGGCGACCCCCGCGTCGACAGCCGCGTCGTGCACGAACCGGTCGGTGTCTGCGCGCTGATCACCCCGTGGAACTATCCGCTCCTCCAGACCTCCTGGAAGGTGGCCCCGGCACTGGGCGCGGGCAACACCTTCGTACTGAAGCCGAGTGAACTCACCCCGCACACCGCGATCATGCTGATGCGGCTGCTGACCGAGGCCGGCCTGCCGGACGGCGTGGCCAATCTGGTCCTCGGCACCGGTCCGACGGCGGGCGCGCCGCTCACCGAGGACCCGCGTGTCGACATGGTGTCCTTCACCGGCGGTCTCGTCACGGGGCGGCGCATCATGGCGGCCGCGGCTCCGACGGTGAAGAAGGTCGCGCTGGAGCTGGGCGGCAAGAATCCGAACATCGTCTTCGCGGACGCCGACTTCGACAGCGCGGTCGACTACGCGCTGACGGCGGTGTTCCTGCACTCCGGGCAGGTCTGCTCGGCCGGCGCGCGGCTGCTGGTCCAGGACGAGCTGCACGACACGTTCGTGGACGAGCTGGTGCGCCGCGCCAGGGCGATCCCGATGGGCGGGCCGTTCGACGAGCACGCCCGCACCGGGCCGCTGATCTCGGCCGCGCACCGCGAGAAGGTCGAGGCGTACGTGGCGGCGGGGCTCGCCGAAGGCGCCGTACTGCGCTGCGGCGGCACCCGCCCCACCGACCCGGAGCTGCGCGACGGGTTCTACTATCCGCCGACCGTGCTGGACGACTGCGCGCCGGGGATGTCGGTGGTGCGCGACGAGTCGTTCGGCCCCGTGCTCACCGTCGAACGCTTCAGGGACGAGACCGAGGCGGTCGCGCTCGCCAACGACACGGTCTACGGCCTGACCGGGGCGGTCTGGTCGCAGGACACCGGGCGCGCGCAGCGCGTGGCGGCGCGGTTGCGGGCGGGCACCGTATGGATCAACGACTTCCATCCGTACGTCCCCCAGGCCGAATGGGGCGGGATGAAGCAGTCCGGTTTCGGGCGGGAGCTCGGACCGGCCGGGCTGGGTGAGTACCAGGAGGCCAAACACGTGTGGCGCAATCTCACCCCGGCTCCTCAGGGGTGGTTCGAGTGAGTACGCCGGGCGCACCGGAGGGCCGGGCGGACGGGAACGGCGCGGGCGGTTCCGGCGGCGGCGGCGCGAACGCCCCGGGCCCGGCGGGCCCCGGTGACCCGGAAGCCTCCGCGAGGACCCAGCTCCAGGACGACGACGCGGCGCTCGGCGCACTCGGGTACCGGCCCGAACTCAAACGGACCCTCGGCAACTTCCACACCTTCGCCGCCGGCATCAGCTACATCTCGATCCTGACCGGCACCTTCCAGCTCTTCTACTTCGGCGTCAGCTTCGGCGGTCCCGCGTACTGGTGGTCCTGGCCGATGGTCTTCGCCGGCCAGCTGATGGTGGCCCTGTGCTTCTGCGAGCTGGCCGCCCGCTATCCGGTCGCCGGTTCCGTGTACAACTGGGCCAAGAACATGGGCGGTCCGCACATCGGCTGGCTCGGCGGCTGGATGATGATGACGGCGACCATGGTGACGCTGTCGGCCGTGGCGCTGGCGTACCAGATCACGCTGCCGCAGATCGACAGCCGGTTCCAGTTCATCGGGGACGGCAGCGGGAAGTACGACGCCGCGGGCAACGCCGTGCTCCTCGGCTCCGTCCTGATCCTCTTCTCCACCGCCGTCAACGCCTTCGGCGTCAAACTCATGGCGCGGATCAACTCGGCCGGGGTGTTCATCGAACTGATCGCCGCCGTCGCGCTGATCGTCTTCCTGGCCGTGCACATCACCCGGGGCCCGAACACAGTACTGACCGACACCCAGGGGCACGGTACGGGCGAGGCGCTCGGGTACTTCGGCGCGTTCCTCACCGCGTCACTGGCCTCGGCGTATGTCATGTACGGCTTCGACACCGCCTCGTCGCTGGGCGAGGAGTCGCACAACCCGAGCCGCAACGCGCCCCGCGCGATCCTGCGCGCGCTCGTCGCGTCGTTCCTGATCGGGGGGCTGATCCTGCTGTTCGCGCTGCTGGCGGTGCCGAACCTGGCGGACAAGCGGCTGGCGACGGACGGCTTGCAGTTCGTCGTACTCGACACGCTCGGCTCGACCGTCGGCGAGGTCTTCCTGTGGTGCGTGGTCATCGCGATCACCGTCTGTGTGCTGGCGGTTCAGGCGGCGGGCATCCGCCTGATGTTCGCCATGGCACGCGACAACAACCTGCCGGCGGGGTCCGTGCTCGCCCGGGTCAGCCCGCGTTTCCACACGCCGGTCGTGCCCGCGATGCTGATCGGTGTCGTGGGTGTGGTCATCCTGGTCATCAACATCAACCAGCCACAGATCTTCTCGGTGATCACGAGCATCGCGATCATCATGATCTATGTGGCGTATCTGCTCGTCACCACGCCGATGCTGGTCAAGCGGCTGCGTGGGCAGTGGCAGCCGGCGGAGGGCGGTTTCACCCTGGGCCGGTTCGGGCTGCCCGTCAACATCCTGGCCGTGCTCTGGGGCGCCGCGATGTCACTCAACCTCGCCTGGCCACGCGCCGCGGTGTACAACGCGACCGGTCCGCAGCACTGGTATCTGCGCTGGGGCGCGTTCCTGTTCGTCGGCATCGTCGCCGCCGGCGGCTTCGCCTACTACTGGTTCGTGCAGCGGCACAGGACGGGGGTGCTCGCGGAACACCGGGTCGAGGTGGCCGACCCCGCGTCATCCGCCAAGCCGCCGCCCACCACTCCCGCCGAGTAGCCGCCGCCGCTCCCGTCCCGCACCCCGTGTCCCGACACCCCCGCACCAGGAGAAGCGATGTCCGCAGCACTCCCCGTGGCCGAGTTCGACTACGTGGTCGTCGGCGGTGGTACCGCCGGCGCGGTCGTGGCCGCGCGCCTCACCGAGGACCCCGGCGTCACCGTCTGCGTACTGGAGGCCGGCCCCTCCGACGTGGGCGACGACAACGTACTCAGGCTCGACCGGTGGATGGCGCTGCTGGAGTCGGGTTACGACTGGGACTACCCCGTCGAACCGCAGGAGAACGGCAACGACTTCATGCGGCACGCCCGCGCCAAGGTCCTCGGCGGCTGCTCCTCGCACAACTCGTGCATCGCCTTCTGGGCGCCCGCCGAGGATCTCGACGAGTGGGGCGCGCTCGGCTGCGACGGCTGGAGCGCGGCCGACTGCTTCCCGCTCTACCGGCGGCTGGAGACCAACGACGCGCCCGGCGACCACCACGGACGCTCCGGCCCGGTGAACATCATGACCGTCCCGGCGAACGACCCCTGCGGCAGCGCCCTGCTGGAGGCGTGCGCGGCTGCGGGGATCCCCACCACCCCGTTCAACACCGGACGCACCGTGCTGCGGGGAGCGCACTGGTTCCAGATCAACTCCTTCCCCGACGGCACCCGTTCGTCCGCCTCGGTGTCGTATCTGCACCCGGTCCTCGGCAAGCGGCCCAACCTCGAGGTGCGGACGGGGCGCCAGGCCAAACGGCTGCTGTTCGACGACACCGCCGATCGGCGCCGTTGTACGGGAGTGGAGTACCTGGAGCCGGACACCGTGCACAGCGGCGCCGTCTCCGCGCGCCGCGAGGTCGTGGTGAGCTGCGGGTCGATCGACTCGCCGAAGCTGCTCATGCTGTCGGGCATCGGCCCCGCGGACCATCTCAGGGCGAGCGGGGTCGACGTACGGGTCGACTCCCCCGGCGTCGGTTCCCGTCTCCAGGACCACCCGGAGGGCGTGATCATGTGGGAGGCGAAGCAGCCCATGGTCACCAGTTCCACGCAGTGGTGGGAGATCGGTGTCTTCGCCGACACCGAGCCGGGCCTCGACCGCCCCGACCTGATGTTCCACTACGGCTCGGTGCCCTTCGACATGAACACGTACCGGCGCGGCTACCCGACCACCGACAACGCCTTCTGTCTGACGCCGAACGTCACCCGCGCGCGGTCGCACGGCACGGTCCGGCTGCGTTCGCGCGACTTCCGGGACAAGCCGAAGGTCGATCCGCGCTACTTCACCCACGAGCACGACATCCGGGTGATGACCCACGGGCTGCGTCTCGCCCGCGAGATCGCCGCACAGGAGCCGATGGCGGCGTGGCGGGGCCGCGAACTGGCGCCGGGGCCGGACGCTCAGTCCGACGAGGAGCTGCTGGACTACATCCGCAAGACGCACAACACCGTCTACCATCCGGCGGGCACGGTGCGGATGGGGCCGGCGGACGACGCCGATTCGCCGCTCGACCCGCGGTTGCGGGTGAAGGGGGTGACGGGGCTCAGGGTGGCCGACGCGTCGGTGATGCCGTTCCTGCCGGCGGTCAATCCGTGCATCACGACGATGATGATCGGTGAGAAGTGCGCGGACATGATCAAGGCGACCTGAGCGGCGGTGTGCCGGGGGGCCGGTCCGCGGGTCGGCCGGGGCGGCGGGTGCCGGGGCTTCGCGGCCTCGGGAGGCACGCAACCTGGTCGCAACGTCCGCGCTCCTAGCCTCGCGGAGAGCGCCGTCCGAAGGCGGGCGGCACCCTCACCGGGAGGCCACAGAGATGACCCGATACGCAGCGCCGGGCACCGAGGGCGCGATCGTCTCGTACGAGTCCCGCTACGACCACTGGATCGGTGGCGAGTACGTCCCGCCGGCCCAGGGCAAGTACTTCGAGAACCCGAGCCCGGTCGACGGCCGCCCCTTCACCGAGATCGCCCGAGGTACCGCCGCCGACGTCGAACGCGCGCTGGACGCGGCCCACGGCGCCGCTCCGGCCTGGGGCAGGACGTCGGCCGAGACCCGCGCGGGCATCCTCAACAAGATCGCCGACCGTATGGAGGCGAGCCTGGAGGAACTGGCCGTCGCCGAGAGCTGGGAGAACGGCAAGCCGGTGCGCGAGACACTCGCCGCCGACATCCCGCTCGCCATCGACCACTTCCGCTACTTCGCGGGCGCGCTGCGGGCCCAGGAGGGCACGCTGAGCGAGCTCGACGACGACACCGTCGCGTACCACTTCCACGAGCCGCTCGGCGTGGTCGCGCAGATCATCCCGTGGAACTTCCCCATCCTGATGGCGACATGGAAGCTGGCCCCCGCGCTGGCGGCGGGCAACGCCGTCGTCATCAAACCGGCCGAACAGACCCCGGCGTCGATCCATCTCTGGATGAGCTTGGTCGCCGATCTGCTGCCGCCGGGTGTCGTGAACATCGTCAACGGCTTCGGGGCCGAGGCGGGCAAACCGCTCGCCTCCAGCGCGCGGGTGGCGAAGGTCGCGTTCACGGGCGAGACGACCACGGGGCGGCTGATCATGCAGTACGCCTCGGAGAACATCAAGCCCGTCACTCTGGAGCTGGGCGGCAAGAGCCCGAACATCTTCTTCGACGACGTCTGGGCCTCGGACGACGACTTCCGGGACAAGGCACTCGAGGGCTTCACGATGTTCGCCCTGAACCAGGGCGAGGTCTGCACGTGCCCCTCGCGCGCGCTGATCCAGCGCGGGCACTACCGCGACTTCCTGGAGGCGGGCATCGCCCGCACCGAGGCGATCGTGCCGGGCCACCCGCTGGACACGGACACGATGATCGGCGCCCAGGCGTCCAACGACCAACTCCAGAAGATCCTTTCGTATCTGGACATCGGCCGGCAGGAGGGTGCCAAGATCCTGACGGGCGGTGAGCGCGTCGAGCACGGCGGCGACTTGGCCGGGGGCTACTACGTCCAGCCCACGATCTTCGAGGGCGACAACAGGATGCGGGTCTTCCAGGAGGAGATCTTCGGCCCGGTCCTCGCGGTGACGTCCTTCAGCGACTTCGACGACGCGATCAAGACGGCGAACGACACGCTGTACGGCCTCGGCGCGGGCGTCTGGACCCGCGACATGAACACCGCGTACCGCGCGGGCCGCTCCATCCAGGCGGGCCGCGTCTGGACGAACTGCTACCACGCGTACCCCGCGCACGCGGCGTTCGGCGGCTACAAGCAGTCGGGCATCGGCCGCGAGAACCACCGCATGATGCTGGACCACTACCAGCAGACGAAGAATCTTCTCGTGTCGTACTCACCGAAGAAGCTGGGCTTCTTCTAGAGGCACGAGGAAAGGCGCCTGACCTGGGTTTTCACCCGTCAGGCGCCTTTCGTGCAACCCGTTCTCGACCGGGCCCGGCCTGCGTGCTAACTCCCATTTCCTCCCACGACTGCACCCCTCCTGACCAGTGCTTCCGGACCAGTCACGGACCAAACCCCCGGTTCAGCCCTCGGGTACGTCACCCTGGCTGACGCGCTGCCACTCGTTCATGGACTGCTCGATGAAACGGTTCGCCTGCTCTCGAAGGCCGTCAAGGAACTTGGCGTAGTGGCGAAAGAGAACCTCGATTTCTTGATGTCCGGGGTCTTGTGGGTCGCGTAGTTGTCGAGGATCAGGTGGACCTGGAGGCCGGCCGGGACCTCTTTGTCGAGCTTGGTCAGGAACTTCCTGAACTCCGCTGCCCGGTGGCGGCGGTGGAGGGAGCCGGTCACCTTCCCGGTCGCCACTTCGAGGGCGGCGAACAGGGTGGTGGTGCCGGCGCGGACGTAGTCGTGACTGCGGCGTTCGGGAACACCGGGCATCATCGGCAGGACCGGCTGGGACCGGTCCAGGGCCTGGATCTGCGACTTCTCGTCCACACAGAGCACCACGGCCTTCTCCGGCGGATCGAGATACAGGCCGACGACGTCGCGGACCTTGTCGATGAACAGCGGGTCGGTGGACAGCTTGAACGTCTGCGACCGGTGCGGGGCCAGGGCGAACGCCCGCCAGATCCGCGAGACCGTCGACTGCGACATTCCCGTGGCCGCGGCCATCGACCTCGTCGACCAGTGCGTCGCGTTCTTCGGCGTCTCCTCGAGCGTCTTGACGATCACCCGCTCGATATCGGCATCGGTGATCTTCCGGGGGACGCCGGGCCGCGGGTCGTCGCACAAACCGTCCAGTCCCCGCTCGATGAAGCGCCGCCGCCAGGTGCGGACCGTGTCCGGCACGACCCGCAGCCGACGGGACACCTCCATGATCGAGTGCCCCTCGGCGCACTCCAGCACGATCCGCGACCGCAGAGCCAGAGCCTGCGCCGTCGTGCGCCGACGTAACCAGCCCTCCAGCACCGCCCGCTGGGCATCAGTGACCGACAACGGCGGAATCTTCGGACCCGGACGACTCATACCCGACCAACGACGAATCTCTGACTCAGGTCACTAGGCAGTGCCCGGCGGATCATTGCCTGCGGCGGGAGAGCCCAGGAAGTGTTCCACCGGACGCGGCCGGGGAGGGGGAGTCAGGCCATGGAGAACTGGGCGACGTACTCGTCGAAGGGCTGGATCCCGACTTCCGCACGGAGTTCGTCCATGCGCTCGGGCTCTTCACAGGGCCATGGGACCGGCGCCCCGTCCTTCACGCCGGCGATTTGAGTCCCGTAGACCTGCTTGCGGCCCTCATTGACCAGCGTGCGGTCGCGTAGGAAGGCCAGCTCGCGCGGGCGGGCCGAGCCTGTCGACACCGCCTCCTGCATCAACTGGAGGGCGCGACGCTGAACGTCGAGCTGCCGGTCGGCGTGCTGAGCGATGAGCCATGCCGCGCGTGCGGCCTCCTCGCCGACCAGTTCCTTCGTCGGCCAGCCGTACTCGTCCATGATCTCGCCCAGCCGGTCGCCGTGCCGGGCGGTCAGTCGCCGCCAGGCCAGTTGCTCGGCGGGGTCGTCGCTGTTCGCGCGGGCTGCCAACTGGTGATCGGCCGCAGCCATGTCCGTGAGTTCCGCTGTCAGCGCGGCAACGTCGTGGGCCACTCTCAACTCCCAGGTGGGGTCCGTGTTTTGTGTCCGTCCGCAAGCCTAGGGGTGTAAATCGGGCGTAAAGATCATTCCGGAGAACGGTGACAGGCGCCTCGCCGCACCGGGATAATGGATCTGCCCTCGGAGCCAGAGCCGGATCGCTGCGACGGTCACGGTGCCCTGGAAGGCGTAGGCACGCTCGTCGAACCTCGTGGCAACGGCCCGGAAGTTCTTGAGGGCGTTGATCGTGCGCTCGACTTCGTTTCTGCGCTTGTGGACCGTCTTGTCGAAGCCGGTGGGCCGTCCGCCCTTGCTGCCGCGGCGTTGGCGGTTGGCCCGCTGGTTCTTCGGCTCCGGGATGGTGTGCTTGATCTGCCGTCTGCGTAGGTATCGGGCGGTTGCGCCGTGAGGAATAGGCTTTGTCGCCGCCAAGGTGGTCAGGCCGGGTACGGGGGCGTCCGCCGCTGAGCCGACCGACGCGGATGCGTTCCATGACGGAGATGAGCTGCGGGGCGTCGCCCCACTGGCCCGGGGTGATCAGCAGGGCCGGGGGGCGGCAGCCACCTTCTCCGGCGAGGTGGATCTTGCAGGTGAGGCCGCCCCAGGAGCGTCCGGGTCCCTTGTCGGGGCGGTGCTGCCGGGGTGTGCGTTTTCCCGGCAGCCGCGGTGGCTTCTCACGTGCCCCGGCGTCGTGCTGGTGGACCCGGCAGGTGGCGGAATCCACGCTCACCATGGACCAGTCGATGCGGCCCTGGGCATCCGCGTCAGCCAGGACGGCCGCATAGATCTTGTCCCACGTGCCGTCCGCCGACCAGCGTCTGTGCCGCTCGTACACAGTCTTCCACTTGCCGAACCTCACAGGCAGATCCCGCCACGGCACCCCAGTCCGGTGCCGGTACAGGACCCCGTTGATGATCCGACGCTCGCTTGCCCAACACCCGCCGCGTTGACCGAACTTGGGCAGATGCGGCTTCATCCGGGCCCATTCCTCGTTCGTGAGATCTGCCCGCCTCATGAACGTGCCAACGCGCCATAGCGCGAGTAGCCACATGATCCGCCGGACAGGCCCGAACCGCCGACGAAGGAACCCACCATGCGCCGCAGCGATCCACTCTCCGTACTTCCTGTCCGCCGCGGCCTGCTCGTAGTCGCCAAGTGCAGCCAGAGAGCGGGCTCGGGCGATGCTGATGTATGCCGTGTCGAGCCAGGATCCCCGGACGCCGTCGGTACCCGAGCGATCGAGGAGGATGGGCGCGGTGTCGTGTGCTTTGACTTTCTGGGTGCCGTGGCGCCGGCACCGTCGGATTCCGGCGTGGCGGGTGCACTCATGCGGGCTATCGCGTGGTGATCGAAGGGATCCTGTACGCGGCCGCAGCGGCGTTGATCGCATCCGAGACACTCCCCGACCGGGCCGACAACGCCAGCGATGAGCCGCGCTGGATCGCCAACGTCACCGAGGCGCGGGGGCATGAGCGACGCGAAAGCTCCTCCCACTGTTCCGCGCGGCTGGGCAGAGCGAGAGATCGGGGCAATCGGCGAGATGCGGGACGCCTCGGATCCGCCGGTGAACTCACGGGTCTGGGAGCTCGTGCTCGCCGACGGCTGCCGGTACTACCTCAAGGTCTCCCGCACGGCGCGAATGCAGGAGTGGGAGACGCTCGCTTGTGCGCAGGTGGTCCTTGACCACAATCGAATACGACTCTGTCGCCTCCTGACCCGTGGGCAGGGTGATGAGGGATGTTAGCGTTACCGGTACGCGCGCCCAGAACCATCAGGTCGTAACGGTGCATGCGAGGAACGTAACCCCTCCGTCGGCGCTAATTCCTCGCTTCGTTGTCGAACGAGTGATCCGCCGGATCAACAATCGGGGCGTCTTGCAGAGGAAACCTCGAATAAAGCCGTTTCGCCTGCTCATTCCACAGCCACGGGGCGGAAGCAGGCCATCACATCCTTGCCGCGCGCGCACGAACGTGTGCCCCAGTGGTCGGCGAGCACTGAGACGAGGAACAAGCCTCGACCACCGAGGGCGCCCTCCGAAGGAGCTCTCGGGGCGGGCAGATCAGGCGAGTCGTCGTGCACAGTCACATGGAGGCACTCGCCATCCCAAGCCAGTACCAGCACCGCCGAACTGCGCGCGTGTACATGCGCGTTGGTCACCATTTCGGATACCGCGAGCAGCACCTCGTACGCCGTTTCCGGAGCCCGCTCGTGCCAGCCCAGGGAATTGAGGTGCTCGCTCGTCCAGTCCCGTGCCGCTTTCACGCCGCTGCTCACGGGGAGTGAACGCGCCCACCCCACTGCTCTCAGCGCTGTGTCATCCGTCATTGATACCTCCACAGGTGACGAGATCCGGGGACAGCTCTTGTACCCGTTAACCCGCTCGACACCGCAGAGGAGCCGGGTGACACAGATACTGTTTCCGGCTCCCTCCGCACTGTTCCCCGCACCCGGGTGTGGGGATTCACCGTGGGGAGCGCGTTTGTTCCTCCTCCTGTGGGGGCTGAAGCAGCTGGCCGGTACGGGTGCGGGCCTCCACTTGGTCGTTGTCGGCGTCTCGCACCACAAGTGTTTGCCATGTGGACGTCTTGCCGCCGGCAGTCAGCCGGGTGACATCACGTGAGCAGGCGACCAGCAGATAGCGATCGCCTGTCGGTGACCGGTACTCCACCCCCGCCACGACGTGCTGACCGGAACGGGAGTAGGCGGCCGTGTTCCGTGCAGAAGCGGGGCCATGGCCTTTTCCACCAGGGCGCGGGTCTTCGCGTTGGACTGGTTCACCGCCTGCTGACCTGTGGAGAGGGTGTGCCTGCCTCCCCAGTACGGGATGCGGATGGTTCCGCCAGCGCCGCGGTAACTCTTGTCCGCCCAACACATGACGCCAACCGCGGCCAGAGCGTCTATGACGCCGTGCTCGTGGGCAGCGCGGACGTCGTGGACAGCGCCGGGTAGGGCCGGGGAGGGCCGGGGAGACCCACAGCAGCCGGCCGCAGGAATCGGCGAGGACTTGCACGTTCATGCCGTATTTCCTGTGCTTGCCCGAGTAGAAGGGGGCGGTCGGCAGCGATGCGGTCGATCGGTAGCAGCGTGCCGTCCAACAGTACGAACGCCTTCATCGACGCGGCGCGAGCCGCCTCGGCAAGAGTTGGAGCGAGGGCGGCCAAAAGGTGGACGGTCTCCGCAACGGAGCGATCGGCGGTGGTCGTACCGGTGCCGAAGCCTGCGGCGAGCTGGGCGTAGGTGTGCCCCACCCGCAGGTGGGCGAGTGCGAGCAGGGCTTGGCGGCCCGGGCTCAGCCGTCGCCACCGAGACCCGATCGCCCGGCGATGCCCGCGCAGATGCTGTGCGAGAAGCGCAGGGAAGAGCTGGACACGTCGACGCCGGACGGGTAGGCAAGCATGCGAAGCTTCTGGTGGATAAGGCTTGGCCGAAAACCCATCTACCAGGGGCTTCACCCTGTTGTCGGCTCAACTGGACAACGCACGGGACAGGTTGAAGAAGGCTTGGTCACCGAGCTCGTTATCATCTCGCGATGAGGATCTGGACGGAGCACCCTGCCAAGGCAGACATCGAAGCTGTCGTTCGCCGCTACTTCAGCCTGCTCCGAGCCGGAAGGATCCCTGAGGCCGAACAGCTCATTGATCACCACCCGGTCCATCATGTGCTCAAGTCGCTGTGGACCGGGTCCGTCGAAGCAAGCGCCGATGGGGACGGGGCCGGAAGTCCTCCTGCCGACGGGTGGGAGCAGGATCTGTACTGGCTTGGCGAACTGAATCTCGCAGATTTTCACTGGGGCCACACCGGCAGCCATGTTTACGTTGAGATCATCTACCACGCGCAGATCATCGAGGTGGCATTGGGCTTTTGGGTCAGGCCCACCGACACTGGCTGGGTCATCACGGGCCCGGCCACGTACTGGTAGGACATGCGAAAGGGCGCCACGATCCAGGTGTCGCGCAATCCGCCCGCTGGCGTACCACGACACGCTGCCGGCCAAGGACTCTCGCCTGAAAGCGTCGATTGTCGACTTCGCAAAACTTACCGTGCGAGGGGAAAATGGATAGAGAATTTCACAAGAAAGCAGTGTTTGTTTTTCGCTTGGCGGGATCATCTCGCTGAGCGTTGCTCGAGTGGTTGGTAACGGCCCGGATTGGTCCGTTCTGATATCTGCCGGTATCGGCCTATTGGGCGGAGTGATCGCAGGATTGATAATTCCGGCCAAGTGGTTTCAGCGCGACACTCGGTGAAGTTTTTCAACTCGAGAGAAATTCCTGGTTGAGCGCTCAGCGGCTACTGGGGCCGGGGTCACGGGCGGATGGTCTCCTGCTGTTGTGGGGGGCCGGGGGAGCGCCATGGTTGGGGATGTGCGCGTCAGAGCGTTGTCGGCGACCCCGCTGCGGTGTATTCGGCGTAGCTGCCAGCGGGGTGGCTTCCTGTCGCCGTCGGATACGTCGATGAACACCTCGATGTGCCGCTGCCTGACCCCCGGTTCACCGACCGGACGCGTAACCTGATCGCCCGTCGGCCGAACAAGCCCAGGCCCGAGCGCCGTGGCCCGACGATGCTCAGGTGCCAGGGTCGACCAGCGACCGCACTGGCCCGTCCGTGCACAGCACGGCGTGGGTTATCTCGTCGATTCCTTCCGGTGTGTGGCCGTCGGAAATCGAGCTGATAGCCCATTTCGCCGGACTACAACTGCGCGAGTGGTGGGACGGATGGACGCGGGAAGCGTTCACCGGGGAGAGCCGTCGACATGTCTCTGGGCCTGTTCGGCGGAGAAGTACGCCTTGTTCGCGCGGAGTTTGACGGGTCGGCGCGGCCGCGGTCCACGGCAGCACCGTACGGCGGATATGCCTCGGATGAGCGGCTTGAGGGCGAGGCTGTCGTGCATGTTCGCGCCGAACCCGGTCAGCGAACCCCCATTTTGGGCGCGAACGGAGGCCGCGTCGACGTCACGTGGCGCAGCTCTTCCATGCCTTGACTGATGCGGCCGATCTGGCGGCCTGCTCGATCTTCACGCAGTAGGCGGCGCGGGCTTCCTCATCGATTTGCATCTCGTGCTCGGGGCGCATCCCGGTTCGGCCGTCGACGCCTTCGCGCAGGATGTCGGCGTGCCCGGTATGCCGGTTGGTCTCGCCGAGAACGTGGACCAGGACGGCGAACAGGTTCGTGTTGGCGTGCGGCTGCGGCCACCACGGCACGTGGCCGGGGGCATCGAGGGCAAGCTCGTCGATCGTCGCGTCCGAGTGTTCCCACGTGCGCCGGTAGAACTCGATGATCTGATCGCGCGTTTCGTCCTCAGCCGCCCACAGATCGCTGCCGTCGTGGTCCTGCCACCGCGGCAGCGGTTCCGGGGACGGCCGGTCGAAGACCTCGCCGAAGTACCTGGCCTCGACGCCGGCGACGTGCTTGACCAGGCCAAGGAGGTTGGTCCCCGTTGCCGTCAAAGGCCGGCGGGCGTCGTATTCCGACAAGCCGTCCAGCTTCCAGAGCAGCGCCTCGCGGTCCCGGCGCAGCCTCCTGTGCAGGTTGTCCTTCGCGAACTCATCGATCATGCGGCATGAGCCTGCCACGGGCTACTCGTGGCCTCAACGTCCCGTACGTGGACCGCAACGACCGGCAGGGCCGAAGCCTGGCCATGGCCAGCGCCCTGAACTGCCCGGAACCGTGGTTGTTCACCTCGATGCGCACGTCCACGGCGATCCGGCGGCCGCCCCGTGCGTCCCGGTGATCGGTGGAGTTGGCCCGACGGTCGACTTCAGCGACCCCCTGGCTCCGTCAACCGGGAGGAGACCGAGGCCGCAATCGACGCGGCAATGGCAACGGCCCCGTACCCGGTGATCGGCGAAGGGACCTTCGCACTGGCCGATCTCGATCGAGACCGCGGCGAGGTCGCGGCCATCGATGAGCCGTCGGCTGCCCTCGTCGCGATGGGTGGCGACACGGCCGGCGTCGGCCCAGCGGCGGGCGGTGTCGGTGCTGACGCCGAGCAAACAGAGGAACACACAACACAAAAGTGGGAGGGCGCACGGAAGCGAGGGCGAGAGCGGCGGGCGATGTCGCCCGCCGCACCGCCTCGGGAGCGCGCCTCGACGGCGGCTGGTTCATCAGCGCAGTCCGTACCGGAGCGCGGAGTCGCCCGGCCAGTGCCGGGTCGACATCGCGCCATTGGCGGCCCGGCCCGCGGAGCCACATGTCGAGGTTCACATGGACGGCCTCGTCCAGATCACCCGCGGCCAGGGCGGCGGTCTCGGCCTCGTCGTAGGCGACCATCTCCGCCGACCAGTCGTATCCGGGCCACGGCGGGGCGAGCAGCGCCAGGGACCGCACCCGGTCCGGGTGGGTGAGAGCGAAATCCACCGCCACTCGGCCGCCCCAGGACGCGCCGACGAGCCGCACGCGCTCGTGACCGAGGTGGTCGAGCAGCAGCGGCAGATCACCGGTCTCACTGAACGGCCCGGCCGGCGGCGGGGACCCGCCGAAGCCGCGCAGGTCGTATCGGACGACCGTGTACCGCTCCGCGAGTGGAGGCGCGACCGCGTCCCACATCCGGTGGTCGGCGATGCCGGCGTGCACGAGGACGACGGGTGGGCCGCCTCCGGTGACGGTGTACGAGAGTTGGCCGAACTCGTCGGCGAGTACGGGCATCCGCAGATGCTCGCAGGTCGCCCCCGCGTCTGCCACGGAGTAAGGCGCCGCCGCCTACGCCACCGACGGCTCCGGCCGGGGAAGCGTAACGGATCACAGGGGGTGGGAGGCATGCCGCGCCCCGGTGGGATCCTGACGGGTCCGGCACCGCTCCGACCTGCGAGGAAGGGCTTAGGGAGCGGGGCGTGGGAAGAGTCGCCGCATTGACGTGATTTAACGACAATCGTAGGCTCCCACGCCGTCAGCTCCGACCGGACCGGTGGCACAACTCCCCCACTCACGAGTGCCGTTACCCGTTACCCCGCCCCGGCCACGACAGCTCAGGGCCGCCGCGCTCGACCGGTTCAGCCGCACCTCGCCGTATCCACGACTCTGGGAGACGCATGTGAAAAGACGTCGCTCGGCCATCTGGGCCGCTTCCTCACTCGTCATCACGCTCGCGTTGGGCGGCACCCTCACCGGTCCCGTCGCCGCGGCGCCGGACCGGCCCGGCGAGGTCGCCACCGCGACCGACCCGGTCACGCACGCGGAGAACGACCGTGTCCCGGAGGGCTCCGTCTGGACCCAGAGCTACTTCCCGTCCGCCGACCGCTCCGGCACCGAACTGCACGCCGACGTCCTGCTCCCCGAAGCGCTGGCCAAGAAGAAGAAGCGGGTGCCCGTCATCCTGTCGGTTGGCCCGTACTTCGGGCACTCGGGACAGACCGGGGTCGAGGACTGGACGCACACCGGCCCCTCCTCCCGCTTCCAGGACTTCATCGAGGGCACGGACCTCTTCGACGAGGGGTACGCCTTCGTCATGGTGGACCTGCGCGGCTTCGGTGGCTCCACCGGCTGCCTCGACTGGGGTGGCCCGGGCGAGCAGGCCGACGTGAAGGCCGCCATCGACTGGGCGGCGAAGCAGCCGTGGTCCACCGGCGCGGTCGGTATGTACGGCAAGTCGTACGACGCCGTCACCGGCCTCATCGGCAACAACCTGGACCAGCGCGCGCTCAAGGCCGTCGTGGCCCAAGAGCCGGTGTGGGACATGTACCAGTACATCTACTCCAACGGGGTGCCGCGCCCGAACGTCACCGGGACCGCCAACGCGTACAACTCCATCGCCACGCTCGACCAGATGCCGGACGACGACGCGCGCTATCTGGCCAACGCCCGCTGGGAGGAGACCCACCCGGAGTGCCTCACGGAGAACTCAGCCGGATACCGCATAGCCGACCAACGCGACAAGCACTGGACCTCCCGCGACCTGGCGAAGATGGCCCGACACACCGACACCCCGCTGTTCGTCACCCAGGGCTTCGTCGAGAACAACACCAAGCCCGAGGAGATGCAGGAGTACCTGGCCAACCACAGGGGCCCCGAGCGCGGTTGGCTCGGCCAGTGGGACCACGTCCGGGGTGGCGACCGCACCAGCGACGGACGTCTGGCCATGGGGCGCGAGGGCTGGTACGACGAGACCCTCTCCTTCTACGACCAGTACCTCAAGGGCATCAAGCCTGAGGTCGACTATCCGGCCTACTCGATCCAGGACTCCACCGGCACCTGGCGTGCCCAGAGGACGTGGCCCGTCGTGGAACGGACCGCCACCCTTCCGCTCGGCGGCGGGACGTACGTCGACGACGGCGGCGCGTCCGCGCGCGCGGGCCTGGCTCCGTCCGACGAAGCGGTGCCGCAGCCGCGGCAGCCCTCCGGCCAGTGGGACATGGAGAACGCGCCCGCGCTCGACCCGGCCGCGCCGAAGGGCCTGGCCGAGGGCCAGGCGAGGCGCCAGAGGGCCGGTGAGACCACGTCCAGCTTCTTCGTGTGGTCCAAGCCGGTGAAGAAGGCCGTACGCGTCACCGGCACCCCCCAGGTCTCCCTGACCGCCAAGGGCAGCGGCAACGTCATGGTCAAGCTGTACGACGTCGCCCCGGACGGCACCGCCGTCATGTTCGACGAGCAGGTCTCCCTGCTGGACCCGGGGAAGCTGACGGTTGACCTCAAGGCGACCGACTGGACGCTGAAGACCGGTCACGTCCTCGCGGTGGAGATCGGCTCCATCCAGACCGGCTCATGGCGTGACACCCCCTCGGGCGAGACCGTCGAGGTCAGTCGCGCGCGGATCGAACTGGCCCTGGACAACCCGGCCGACGACCGCGCCACCGCCGGGGCCCGGGCACCGTTCCTGGACACCTATCTGCGCCAGTACACGGTGAACCTCCCGGTCGGCTCGCCCTCGTTCACGCTGCCTTCCATCGGACGCCACTGACCCTCGGGGCCCGACATCGAGCCATGCGGCGGGCGAGCAGGCCGTGTCGGGCACGAAGGCGCCGTACGTCCTCGCGGCGGCGAGGCCCGGAGTCCCGTCGGGGCTGCGGAGGCGGTACGTGCGCGGGTTCCGGGGGCGACGGCGGCGGAGGTCGTCCGCACCACGGTCCGGATCGGGCAGGACAAGTTTCCGGCGCAGGGGGTGAGTTCGCGGGGTCTGCCCCGAACCCTCGACCCGGAGGTCACGTCGGACACGCTCGCGACGACGAACGGCGGCACGGCGGCGCTGAGCGATCTGGCTGCCCGTACGAGGAACGGGCGGGGTCGGAGAGAGCGTGACCGTCACGCCCGGCAACGGGGTGAATCATGCGGCATGAGCCTGCCGTGGGCCACTCGTGGCCTCAAGATCCCGTACGTGAACGCGACGACCGGCAGAGCGAAGCCTGGCCATGGCCACCACCCTCAGCCACTCGAGAAGCTCGCGGAACTCACCACATGAGACGCGCTCAAAGTACCGGTGGGACACCAAGGCGGCGGTACACCAAGGCCGTGGCACCTCTCTTGAACAGGTGCCGGGGCACGGTACGCAGGGCGGTTTCGACCGCGGGGGTGCGGGCGTGGCCGTTGGCCCGGATCTAGTCGACGAGGGCGTGGCGGAGCTGTTCGGCGTCGGCCTCGGGTGTGGCCAACTCCGCGTTCGCCGAACTCGGCACCTCGCAGGACGCCTTCCTGCCGGGTGGCGCGGTGCGGGCGAACGGGACTGCGGCTCAACCCGACCGTCGTCCACGGCGGGACCTCCGCTGCCTGGGACGCGCTGTATCCCGGCGGCCAGCTCGTGCGGCTCAACCTCTCGGAGACCTCGGTGACCTTTCAGCAGGGCCTGGACATGATCCGCCACTACACCCGCCGTCCCACTCCTGCTCCGGGTCTGCGGAAGGCCCCCGCAAGCCGCTAATCGGGTGCCGCACGTCGGCAACCACTCGAACGTGTGAGTTCAAGAGTGCGCAGCCAGAGGGCACTTGCGACGGAGGACACCATGAACACTGAGCCCGTCCCCACCCATCGCCCCGGATTCGAACAGTGGCGGCGGTCTCCGCGCACTGATCCGGCCAGCGTGGTGACTCACGCGCTCGCACTCGTCGGGAACGCAAGGGCTCGGAACCCCGCCCAGTCCATGGGCGTTCGGCGGTCAAGCCGCCCAGGACCCAGTGGACACCCCTGTCGCCTCGAAGAAGAAGGCAAACTTCGTGGCGTCTTTCACGTCGGTGGCGATTACCGTCCACACACCCCTACGAGCCAGCTTGAAGTCGTCCTGACACTGGGCGCCGCCGCTCGAAGGAACGAAGCACACCTTGATGTAACGGTCGGCATTCGTCTTGATGTTGATGTCCGAGCAGTTGCTGGTCGTTCGGAAATGGCCGTTGCCCACGTTTGGCAGGAATGTCGAGCTGGCCGGCTTGCTGTAGTTGTGGGCGCCCCCGTAGCAGGTGGCAGCACTCGCGGTGGAGGCGCTTCCGATGAGCGCCGTGCTGGCGACGGCCGTGGTGACGACGAGACTGCTGATTTTCCTGTGGATACTCACGCATTCCCCCTGCTCGACCACTCTGGGCTGGCCACGACTCAACGCGACCAGCAGGTGGTGTCCTGTAGTACCGACAGTCGTGAGCGCCATCTGGCGAGGCGGTCAGCAGAAGTATCGAGTGAGCGGATAAACGGCTGATGAACGGGCCGAGGCCCTCGGCGACCTCGATGGAAAACGGATCCTGGACCTTGGCTCCGGTACCGGCAGGCACGCCGCGTTCCTCGCCCGGCAGCACAGGGCCCGTGTCGACGCCGTCGACGCCTCTCCCACCCAACACGCGCGCGCCGTCGCCCGGTTCGGAGAACGCGCCGTCATCAGCCCCATGGGGGACAGCGCCACACAGTCCGTGCCGGCGCTACTCACGACGGTGAGGAGTCACGATGAGGTGGCGGCTCTCCGCAGCAAGGGGGAAGGCCCGGCGTCCGCGGACGTAGGGAAGCCGTCACGCCGCCAGGAGATCCTGCCTCCATGCCCGGACTCGGCCACCGCGTCCGTACGACCGCTGTGTCGGCCGCGGTGGTGCCGGTCGACACCGGGCAGGTGGCCTTCCCTGTCCGGCGGGCGACGCGGTGGGCGGCTCCGCCGGATCGACCGGCGCAACTCGTGCTCAGCCTGGCACCCCATCAGAACCGTAACGGATAGGCAAAGATAGTCATGAGGATTGGCGGTCTGTGATGGATCAGCGACATTGTGTTATGAATGTTGCGTCTTCCTGAGCATGTGCGGCGTCGGCGACTGCGTTTGATCCTGTTCGTCTTGTCCGCCGGTGTGTCACTCCTGTTGGCCTGCTGGGTGTTCACAGTCGACGACGGGCCAAATGCAGGGGGTCTTGCCGGTGTTGTTGGCATGTTCACCGGGCTGTGGTCTCTCGTGGCGGCTCTCGCTCAGTTCCTTCCCCCGCCGGCGCCTCCGCCGGACGCGGCCGAGGCCGCCGATCAGCTGGCGGTCACGGTGCGGGAGCAGTGGTCGGAGGAGGCCGGGGCGCGGCAGTTGCGGGATCCGGCGGTGATCCCGCTGTCCTGGGCCGGTACCGCCCGGCCGGTGAGCGTTTCGCCTGAGTCCGTTGTGGGACCTTATGCCGGGCGCGTGAGGCGGCTCTCCCTGGACGGCCGGCTGGAGGGGAGTTTCGAGCACGCCGCGTCGCAGCTGGCGGCGGGCTTCCGGCAGGTGCCCAGCGGCCGGCTGGTGGTTCTGGGAGAGCCGGGCTCCGGGAAGACTGTCCTGGCCATCATGCTCACCCTCGGTCTGCTGGCCGACCGCTCCCCTGGCACGCCTGTGCCGGTGCTGCTGTCCGTCTCCGGCTGGGATCCGGTCATGGAGTCACTGGACGACTTCATCGTGGGCGGCCTGGCCGCCTCGTACTACGGCGGACACCCGCAGATCCCGCGTCACCTGCTGGAGCGGCGGATGCTGCTACCGGTCCTCGACGGGCTCGACGAGATGCCCGAACCGGCCCGCCGCAACGCCGTACGCGGCCTCAACGACGCATGCGGCGACGGGCGCGGTGTCGTGGTGACCTGCCGGTCGGTGGAGTACCAGGACGTGATCGAGGGCGGCTCCCCCCTGCTGCGCAGGGCGCCGGTCGTCGAGGTCGCCCCGGTGCCCGTGTCCGACATCATCGCCTACCTGACCGACGTCAACTGGCCCCAGGGCATGGACTGGGAGCCCGTCTACACCCACCTGCGCCGGGACCCCGACAGCCCGGTGGCCATCGCGCTGTCCACCCCGCTGGCCCTCTCCCTCGCGCGCGGCGTCTACCGCAACTGCGACCGCGATCCCCGCGAACTCCTCGGCTTCGAGAGCCGGCACGCCATCGAGGACCACCTCGTCGACCACACCATCCGCGCCGCCTACGCACCCCCGCCCGGCACCCTGCCCCAGCAGGCGGACAGCGGATGGGAGGAGAACGCGCGGAAGGCCGAGAAATACCTGACGTTTCTCGCCACCTACCTTCACCAGCACCGCGAACGCGACCTCGCCTGGTGGCTGATGAGCTCACGGCTCCTCTCCCGCTGGAGCGGACTCCTGATCGGCATCGCAACCGGCGTGGCCGTCATGCTTCTCATCCTCCTCTACCGGGCTGTGGATGCAGGCCTCGGCGAGAACCTGGGCCCGAAGGAGATCATCTGGACCGGCGGAGCGGTCGCGGTGCTGACCATGCTCACCTGGTACGCGGCACCGGACCCCCGGCCGGGCCGCGTCTCCTTCACCCTGCGCGGATCACTGCACAGACTGCGCAGGGGCTTCCGCACCGGTCTCGCACTGGCGTTCCTCGTGGCAGCGACGGCACTGGGCATCGGCGGCGTCATCACCGCCTTCGGCGGACCCTGGTATCCGCGGACAGTGATTCTTGCCTACGACCTCATCGCCCTGTCCATTGGCGCGTCCATCGCTATCGGTCTGGCCTTCGCCGCCCACAACTGGCTCAACACCTCACCCGAACGCTCCACCCGCACCAACCCCCAGCAAATGATCAAACAGGACCGACAAGCAACCCTGGTAACAGCCGCCCTTGCCGGAATCGCGCTTGGAATCTCCGCACTACCGCTCATGATCCTGGCTCACAAAGCGAAGAATATTGCGCTTCTGTCGTCATCGAATCTATCGAACATGCCCCCGATAATCGACATTATGAAGCAGCCGGCCAACGCTTTCGCCATCGAGAACGAGCACTTCGCGATCATCGCCACCTCTCTGCTGCCCGGCCTCACGTTCGCGATCCTGATGCTCTTTCCCCGGGCTTGGACACGATTCACCCTCCTCCGCCTCACCCTCTCGGCACAGGGGCAGCTTCCCTGGAACCTCGCCCAATTCCTTGACGACGCACGAAACCGGCAACTGCTGCGCCAATCCGGCGGCCTGTACCAGTTCCGCCACATTCGACTGCAAGAACGCCTCGCTACCCAGTCTCTCGCGCAGAACCGGACTCCGACACCGAATCCCCGCACAGTCCGACGACGTCGCCTCCAGATAGCTGCCACCGCAACCGCCCTCGCCGCAGCGTCTCTTCTCGCCAACCAAACACTGCTCCCCGAGGACACTTCCGACATCGTCATACCGACAGGCAGCGTTGAATCGGTCGCATTGGGACCGTCAGATAAGAAAACCCTCGTCACGGTGGACCGAAAAGGCACGGTACGACGTTGGGACACCAGGACAGGGGCAGGGATCTTGACAGAGCAGTACACCCCCGCAGAGCGGCGCAAAGGAGGAGAGCACCGATACTTCCTGAATGGGCACAGTGATGGTGTAGATCTATTTGCAGTCTGGTTTCCCCGTCCAGGTCCAATCTTGACAATGAAAGTGGCGACAATTCCCTGGGGGAAGACGGAGGGGATTTCATGGAATCAGGCGGTGATGTCTGGCGATTGGCTCGATTGGCTCGATTCGAAGGAGGTTGATGCGGGCGAGGCCAGGAAAATATATGGGGAAGGTTTCCCTGAATCCTGTCTGCCACCCAGCGACTTTCGCGACAGCGGCGTGGATGTCGCCGTAATCAACACACCTAAAGAATCAACCCTCTACATCCAGGGCACGGCCATGTATTTCAGTAGGGATGATTCGTGCGCAAATGGATTCCAGTCGATTATCGCGATCGCGAACGATACAGTCGAAAGAGTGGCCTTCAATGAGGAAGAGAGCGCAATGGCAGTCACTGTTGCCAGTGGAGAGACTCGAATCTACAGCCTTCGGCAAACCAAGGAGTAGCGCGAACGGAACTCCGCGCGCCCGATAAAGAAGTGACCCCTCCTCGACGAGGAGGGACCCGCTTCCGTTTTCTCTACAACGACGTGAACGTCCAAGGGCCAAAGAGCGGGCTCTGCGGTGCGCCCTTCTGGCGTTGGACAAATTCGGCGGCCAGGACTTCGTCGCGGGAGGGGTGGCCGGAAGATACTGTTCCGGGCCGCGGTCACCGGAGCATACTGGGGCGCCGCGCCGGGGCGGCAGGAACGTCCGGAGGCCGGCGTGCTACTGGCGGTCGGCTCGTGGTCGAGCCGTTCGGCGTACGGGGCGAAGACGGCGACGACCTCTCCCGTCGTCATCCGGCGGGCCTGTCGGGAGAAGCACGCCTTGAGCCGCAGAAGCAGCACCAGCCGCAGCCGCTCCGCGGGCAGCAGCCGGCGCCACGCGACGCGGCGGCCGGGCCGCGCCCGGCAAGCCGGCCAGCGACGCAAAGCCGCCGCCACCGCCACGTCGGTCCTCAACGCCCGCAGCACCACCGTCACCCCCGACGGCGCACCGGCGCACCACGGCAACCCGGTCACCGGCACCCGCAAACCAAGCCGCCGCCGAGCACAGTGCCGCCGCGCACCTGAGCCGCGCCCTGCGTGCCGCCGCCTACCGCGAGCGGACCGAGGAACCGGCCACCAGCCCCACCCCGCCCGGCCGCCTCAACATGGGCGCGGCCCTCGCCCGCGACGCCCAGCGCGCGGCCGGGTCCATCCCCACCGCGGAACCGTTCACCCACAGCCGCCGCCGGAACTCCCCCACCCCACCGCTGCGTGTGGGTATCGCCGTCGACGTCTCCGGCTCCATGCGCGCCGCCTGCGCACTCGTCGCGTCCGCTCCCTGGATCGTGGCACGCGCGGCAGCCCTGACCGACCCCGACTCCCTTACCGCCACCATCGCCTACGACACGCACCTGACCGCACTGACCCGACCCACCCACCCACCCACCCACCGAGCACCGGAACGCGTCACGACGTTCACTGCCACCGGCGGCCACCACGACCTCGGCGACGCCATCGACGCACTCGGCCACGGCCTCGAACTCAGCCGCCCCGACGCCGGCCGCCTCCTCGTGATCGTCACCGACGCCCGGTACGGCACGACGAAACCACTCAAGCTACCGGGGGCGATCCGGCGGACTGCCTGGCCTGGAGGACTCCGACGGTCCGGCCGGGCCCTGCGGCCCGGCCTCCGGCGGACACGGCCCGAACCTGGCCCACGCCCCGCCGTCCGCCGTGCCGTCCGGTCGGCGGAGTCTTGGGGCCCACCCGGCCGGGTCGCGCGACAGCCTTTCGGCCGACGCGATCCGCCTGTTCCCGTGTCGAGTGCGATTGTCCGGATTCCCTGCCCATCCCACCGCTCATATGCGACCATTCTCTCCTCGATCAACCCGGTTGCACAGCGACAGCCTTGGAGGCTGATGGTGTCTCTGGTCGTCTGCGTGCACGGCATCGGCCAGCAGTTCAGCGGCGAGGGGGAGCAGCACCAGCGGTGGTTCGTCTCCCTCAACGATGGACTGCGCCGGGCCGAAGAGCCCTTGCTCGAAGGCGGCGACGTCTCGTGTGTCTTCTACGGAGATCTGTTCCGACCGCCTGGACGGAGGCTGTCCGGGGCACTCCCCCCGTACGACGCGAGTGATGTGGAGGAGGGTTTCGAGAGCGAACTCCTGCTCTCCTGGTGGGCGGAGACTGCGCGCGTCGAGGACGCCGTCGTCTCGCCGGAGGAACGGACCCTGGGACGCACACCTCAGCTGGTCCAACGTGCGCTGAACGCCCTGAGCCGGTCCCAGTTCTTCGCCGATGTCGCCCTGAGAGCCATGATCGCCGACGCGAAGCAGGTACGGGCATACTTCACGGACGCGTCCGTACGCGGGGCCGCGCAGGAACGAGTCGTCGCCGCGATCACGCCGAACACCCGGGTCGTGGTGGGGCACTCCCTGGGCAGTGTGGTCGCCTACGAGGCCCTGGCCGGATCTCCCGCCCAGCGGGTGGATACGCTTCTGACTCTGGGCTCACCACTGGGAATCAAGAACCTCATCCTCGGCAGACTGGCCCCTCCGGGCGGGGCCTGGCCCGGAGACGTCCGGCACTGGACCAATATCAGCGACTCGGGTGACGCGGTCGCGCTGGTCAAGGACCTGACGACGGCTTTCGGCCCACGAGTGGAGAACCACATCGTGCACAACGGTGCGCGCGCTCATGACGCGAGTCGCTATCTGAATACCCGGGAAGCGGGACGAGCGGTGGCCCGTGGCTGTCACGCCTCCCTCTAGCGCTTCTCCCACGAGGCGATTCCTTATCGCTACAGCCGTGAGACACGTGGCGCGCGACCCCGGGCTCGACTCGCCCGAACTGGCCCGAGACGTCGAGCGCATGGAGACACTCTTCCTGGACGAGCTCGGGTACGAACGCGCCTCTTCCCTCCGACTCGACCCCGGGCGACGGCAGTTCATCGACGCGTTGCGCGACTTCGCGAAGTCGCCCGACCGTCGCGAGGACGACCACCTCGTGGTCTATGCGGCCTGCCACGGGAGGCTCTCCCTGGGCAGCGGAGACCACTATCTTCTCTTCGCCGACACGGATCCCGACGATCTGCCGGGGACCGCGTTGCGGCCCGAGGAGATCGCCCGCAGTCTCTGGGAAGAGACGGAACTGCGATGCGTCCTGATCATGATCGACGCCTGCTACTCGGGAGCCGCCGCACACAGCGTCGTCGGCACCGCCCACAAGGCCCGCAGGCTCTCCGGTCCCCGTGAGTCCGCACGACAGGGGGACTTGAAGAGGCAGGGCGGTGAGGGGCTTGTCGTCGTCTCCTCCTCCCGGAGCAAGGAAGAGACATCACCCGGTGTCCTGACCCGGGCGTTCGCACGAGCGGTGCGGGGAGAGCCCACGGCGGGCAGCGTTCCCGAATTCCTCTCGCTCGACACGGTCCTGGGACGGACATCGACCGACTCCTCCGTACCGAAACACATGCGGGTGAAATGGGATGTGGCGGACGCGTCGGCCACGCTCCGGTTCCTTCCCAACCCCCGGTACCTGCCGGGTGTGGAGGGACGGCATCTCGACGAGATCGACCGCCTTGTCCCGCTTCTGGCAAGGGAGAGGCAAGACAGACGTGACGATGTACGGACTCACTTCCTCCCTCGTGCGCGCGGCACCGACGTGCCCCAGGACGACGTCTGGAACTTCACCGGCCGCCACCGGGCGCTGCGGGAACTCGTCGAGTGGATCCAGCCCGGTGAACAGGTCGCCGAGCGTTTGACAGTGGTCACCGGGGACCCCGGCTCGGGAAAGTCCGCGCTGCTGGGGCTCGTGAACGTTCTCAGTGACCGCGACTACCGCCCCTCGGTGCCCGTCGGAACGATGGGGCTGAGCGCCGACTGCGTACCCGCGCAGGGCGCGGTGGATGTCGCGATCCTCGCCAGCCACAAATCCGCCCAACAGGTGCGTGACGCCATCGCTGCCGCGGCCGGCATGGCGGTCGAATCCGTCGGCGCCCTGATGACTCGCCTGCAGGCGCTCAAGAAGCCGCTGGTGCTGGTCATCGACGCCGTGGACGAGGCGCTCGACCCCGACGAGTTGGTCGAGAGCGTGCTGCGTCCGCTGAGTGACCCGGCCGTCGACCTGCCACTGCGGCTGGTTCTCGGAGTCCGCAAGCATCTGGTGGAGCGTCACTTCCCGCTCGCACCGCGCATCGACCTCGACGACGACGCCCACGCGGATCCGGAGGCGGTGCGCGCCTACACATCCAAGCTGCTCACCGCCGCCGGATCCACCCTGCCGGTCGAGGACGTACCGTACGTCGACGCGGTCGCCGCCGCTGTCGCCGAAGCGGCCGGCCGGTCCTTCCTGGTGGCCCGGATCACCGCGCTGACCCTCGCCCGTGAGCCCCGCCTCCCAGATCCCTCCGACCTGCGATGGCGGGCCGAGCTGCCGCGTCTCCCCGGCGAAGCCATGGAACGCGACCTGCGCCAGCGGCTGGGCGAGGAGACCGGCCGGGCCCGGGATCTGATGCTTCCGCTGGCTTACGCGCAGGGTGCGGGGCTGCCCTGGGCCGATTTCTGGCCGGTGCTCGCCACCGCCTTGACCGGCCGGCCGTACGGCGACGACGACATCAGGTGGCTACGGCACCACGCCGGCTCGTACATCGTGGAGGGCAGCGAGAACGGGGATTCCGTATACCGGATCTACCACCGTGCGCTTGTCGAGTACCTGCGGGAAGGTCGGGACACTGCGGAAGTCCAGCGAAAGGTCACCGACACCCTGCTCGCCGTCGAGGCCCGGAGTGGCCGGCTCCCCCCGTACGTCCGCCGGTATCTGCCCGTGCACGCCGCTCAGGGCGGTGCACTCGACACGCTGGTGCAGGACGCGCGGTTCGTACTCACCAGCGATCTCGGGCAGTTGCTGTCGGCGCTGCCCGCCCTGTCGACTCCGGAAGGGAAGCGGGCGGGGCGGACGGTCCGGCGCGTCGCCGATCAACTCCGCACGGCAGCGGAGGGTTCCCAGAAGTTGGCCCTGCTGCGCTGGGCCGCGGTCTGCGCGAGCGCGACGCCCCTCGCGGAATCATGCGACGACGCGGGGCCGATGCCATGGCGCGCGCGGTGGGCGGTCTGGAATCCGGAAGAGGAGGCATGGCGTTTCACCTCGGCCGAACTCGCCTCCGGCACCGGCTCTGTGGTGTCCGACAAGGACGGCCCGGTCTTCGTCCCCGCTCCGCAACTCGCGGCGACCGGGTTCTGGGATCTGGACTCGGGCACCTTCGAGAAAAGGTATGGTTCCGCCGCTTCCCGACGCATGGCGACCCGGGTGTGGGGGACGGCCGAGTTCGGGAAGAAGGCGGTTTTCGCGACGCTCAGCGACAGTTGGGGAGCCGATCGGGGCGAGTCGGGCGGGCCGGCCCGATTTCGGGCACGTCGTTTTCGCAGCCTCGTGATCGGCGCCGTACGCAACGCCGACGAGTTCGAGGTGCGCATCGCCGACGACGAGACGGCGAGCGAGAGCGCGTCTCGTACGGTGGTGCAGTTCGCGGCGATTCCCGGCGAGGCCGTACTGAGATTCGCCGACGACAGCCTGGAATTCTGGACGCTGCCCCGCGCACTGTCGCACGACACGGCCGAACCGCTGGACGCACAGATGTCGCGGACCGGTCTGCCCGTCGGCCGGTCCGGGTTCTGTGCGGCACTACGGCTGCCCGAGCCGTGTCTGGTCCTCGAGTGCGAGGGCGGCGTGATCGTCCGACAGACCGACGGACGGAGTCTGCTCGTACGGCCCGGCCATGGAGATCAGGTCACCTGCGCCGCGGGCGTCCACCCGCATCCCCTCGGCGCGCTGCTTCTGACCGGCGGCGCGGACGGCGGCGTCCGCGTCAGCTCGACAGTCACCGGTCGGCCGGTGATCACCCTGCTCCGAGAGGGTCCGCCGGTCGTCGCCGTCGGCGCGATTGCGGTCGAGGACCAGTGGCTTGTCGGCGCGATGACGGACGACGGCTTCCTGCACCGGTGGGACCTGAGGACGGGGCGGCGGCTCGGCCTGCCCGTACGGGTGGGGCGGGGTGGCCCGGCACGGATGACCGCGACCCGGATCAGCCGGGTCGCGGTGACGGTCGTGCACGGATCCGGACGAGGCGTGCAGATGTACGACATGGTCACGGGCGAGCGGGTCGGCGGGTACGTCTCCGGCGGTGAGACCACGGCACTGTGCGAGACAGGGGGAGAGCGGAGCGCGGTGTGCGCCGCCGGACGTGACGGGCTGATCAAGGTGTCCCGCTCCGGGCGGGCCGTCGACACCACGTTGCTGGCGGCCCACAGCGGTCGTGTGCTGGCGCTGGGCGGGGTGCGCGGCCCGGACGGCACGACCGGGCTGGTCAGTGTGGGCGCCGACCACCGGGTGCGCTGCTGGGATCCGGACGACGGACGTGAGATCTGGACCTGGGACATCCCGGTGGACGAACGATGGGAAGGGTCCGCGCTGACCTGCGCGGCCGTCCAGTCCTTCGACGACGGGGCATCGGTCGTGGTCGTGGGCGACGCCGGAGGTCATGTCCGCTCTCTCCTGCTGGAGGACGGCGCGCCGGTGAAGTGGGCTGAGCCCCGCTGCGAAGCCATGGTCACCGCGGTGTGCGCGGGCGTGGTACAGGGGGGCCATGTCGCGGTCGCCGCGACGGCGGAGGGCGAAGTCGTCTCCTGGGGCCTGGAAAGCGGCCGGTGGCTCACCCGCTGCGAACCGGTCCCGGATCCCGCGTGGATCACAGCGCTCGCCATGGCCGACGACGGCTCCGGCGTCCTGGTCGCGGGCACGGAACACGGCGGGCTGACGCGCTGGGAACTGCCCTCGGGACGGAGGGTGGGTCCGAGGCACCGGCCCCACAGCGGGCGGGTGAACGATCTGGTGCTCATCGGCGACGGGCACGGGACGTCGTTTCTCGTGACCGCGGCCGACGACCGGCTTGTGATCGGCTTCGAGGTCACCGGAGAGCAGCTCGTACAGCGGGCGGGCATCCGGACCACTCCCGCGATCAACGTCCTCGCGCCCCGGTCCGTGGCGAACGGGGGCCTCTTCCATGTTCTCGGCGGCGACGACAGCGGCACCGTCCAGGTCCTGTGGAGGTTCTGGAAGGACACCGCCTGGCGTGTCAACGACCTCATCGAGGACACCCGGCCGCCCACCGCCGTGTCCGGCCGCCCACCGGGGCAGGTGGTCATCGCGAGCGAGCGCGGCGACCTGCATCTCCGGGAGATCGGGACCGGCCGTCTGCTGGCGCATGTGCGGTCGGTCAGTGACCGCCCGGTCCGGGACGTCACGGGCTTCATCACGGGCGACGGCAGCCGATACATCGCCTCGTTCAGCGCGGACAGCCTCATCGAGTGCTGGGATCTCACCGGTGCCGCGTTCAGGAGGGTGGGACGGGTGGTGTTCCCGTCGTGGTCGCACACCGCCCTCGGATCCTTCAAGGCCACAGACGAGGGGGAGCAGAGCGCGAAACTCCTGCTGTCACGTGGAACAGGGAACGCGGTCCTGTGCGAGCGGATCGAACTGCCTGCCGGGGTGGCGGCGGCCGGAGACATCGAGAGCTACGAGGCCCCGGGGCCGGCCCGGTTGGAGGCCGACGCGGCGTGGCCGGTGGTGCTGCACGGCCGGCATCTGTTGTTCGCCTCGGACACGGCCGGTGTCGTCCGGGTTATGGACATGCGGACCCGGCGCTGGTCGTCGGGATTCCGGATGCCGGTGGGACACCCGACGGACATCCTCGGGCTGCCCACGGAGAGGGAGCCGACGGTGCTCGTGGTCTCCTCCCGACTCACCGCTGTCTGTGCCCTCGATCGCGTGCTCGCCTCTCTTGACGGCCGGCCGTCGGCGACAGGGCACCGGATGCGGCAGACGCTGGAAGTGTCGGAACCGCCCGGACCCGGCAGCGGCTTCGTGGGCATCCTGCCCGGCGACAGGAGCTACGCCACACTGAACGGCACGACCCTGGCCGTGTACGAGATCCGCGGCGGAACCGCGATCGCCGAGATCCAACTGCCCTTCCGCCCGACACACACGGACTTCGGCCCGGAGGGCGAGCTGATCCTGGCGGCCCGGAACGGAGTCGTCCTGGTCGACCCCGTCGCGGGCGGAGTCCCGGTCTCTCCCTCTCCCCCACCGGACACGCCACGACCTGTCGAACCGGCCGGCCGGCAAAAGCGCCGCGTTCACCTGCTGGCTCGCCGCCTGCGACTGCTCTGTCAACTGCAAAAGCCGCGCCTCGTTGGTCACTGAGTAAGGACCGCAGACGACGGCTCGTCGTACCCCGGTCGAGCAACGTTGCCTGAACCGTGGTGCTGTGCGCACCACCGCGTGACCGTGCCTCAGTATCCTCGCTGTGTTGCCCACGCGGACTCACGGGCCGGGAAGGCGGCGCGACATGCGGAGGCTGGGGGACGGAGAGCCGAGGCAGGTCGGCGGGTACCGATCACTGGGGCGGCTGCGCCGCGGGTGGCATGGGCAACGTCTACCTCGCCAGCTGGGGCCGGGGGCGTACGGTCACGGTCGAGCTGGTGCGCGAGGAACTGGCCGTGCAGGAGGAGTTCCGGGCACGGTTTCGGTCCGAGGTGGAGGCGGCGCGGCGGGTCGGGTCGGCCGACACTGGACAGTGCCGGTGCTGGACGCCGACACCGACACCGACGCCGACACCGACACCGACACCGACACCGAGGCTACTGTGCCGTGGGTTGCCACCGGCTATGTCGCCGGCCCCAGCCTTCAGCAGATCGTCGGGCGCGACTTCGGCCCCTGCCGGAGCGCTCGGTACGCACGGAGGTCGCGTCGCGTCTTGCTGAGGTCGAAGCCGACGTGCAGGGTTTCATCGAGGCGCACAAGTTCGGTGAGCTGATGGGCGCGGAGACCTTCGTACGCGTCCGGGACACCACCGGCGCGGCCGTCCCCGAGAACGCCCTCTTCGCCGGACCGCGCCGACCCACCCGCTTGCGGCGGGTGGTCGTGCCGGGCCCGTCCGAAGGACTGGAAGCCCGGGTGCGCATGACCCGGTGCGCAAACCGGTGCGCATGAGTGGGGGCACTCGGGTGGACTGGGGACATCTGCCGCCGGGATCTGAGTATCCGCCCCCAGGCTCCGGGGCCGTCCCCCGTCTAGTATCGCCACGCGCCGCTGTACGAGGCGCGGGACAACGGGGGTAAACCATGACACGTAACCACATGGCACGTAGATCAACCAAGATCACGACGGGGTCGGCCGCCGTCGTGCTGGCCGTCGCCGTGCTGGCCGGCTGTGGCGAGGGGGGTTCGGCCACGGGGAAGACCGGCGCGGACGGCAAGCGGTCCGCGAGCACCGACGCCGAGGGGTCGGCGAAGGGGGGCAGCGATCCGGGGGCGAGCGGCGGGCCCGGCCCCAGTCCGTCGGCTGACCCGGACAAGGGCGGCGCCGCGTACGACTTCACGCCCAATCCGGAGGAGGTCCCCAAGAACGCCGCGCAGGCCCGGGAGTTGACCCGGAACGCCTCGTTGGAACCGGCGGACTGGACACCCGGCATGGTGAAGCACGAACCGTACGAGACGGTCGGCACCTGGCCGGTTCTCGCCGATTCCTGCGTCTGGTCGCGTGGTCGGCTGCCGGGGCACGTCCTGGACAGCTACGGGCGCCGGATCGACGTGCCGGCGAAGGACGGCAAGGGCCGGGTGCAGGGTTCGGTGACGGTGACGGTCCACCGGACGGTCAAGGACGCCGACCGGGAGATGAAGGACACGGTCCAGGAGAGCTTCCGCTGTCCGGGGCAGGAACTCGGCGGTGGGCAGCGGCTGGACGGTCTGATGTCGATGCATCTGGACCAGAAGGACGTCAAGAACGCGGACGCCACGCTGTTCGAGGCGGGCAAGTTCACCGGCCCCGGTTCGGGCGGAGAGCAGGAGTACGTGTGGACGAAGTCCCGTATCGGTACGGTGACGACCGCCGTCGCGGTCAAGGGAGCGGAGGGGTACGGGACTTCGGACCTCATCCGGCTGGCGGCCGAGGCGGGTGCGAAGGTGCTGTACCGGGTCGAGAAGGAGTTGACGTGATGTGCCCCTCTCGCATCACAACCTGGAGAAGTTGATTGACTGTCAGCTGATGTACCACCAGTTGATCCGCCGCCAGATGACCGCACTCAGACCTCCGGGACGTCACCGCTGATGGAACCGCTCCACTCCGCCGATCCGGCCCGTATCGCCGGTTACCGCGTCCTCGGCCGGCTCGGCGCCGGCGGGATGGGCGTGGTTCTGCTGGGCCGCTCGCAGCGCGGCGTGCTCGTCGCGATCAAGCTGATCCGGGCCGAGTACGCCGACGACGCGGGCTTCCGCACCCGGTTCCGCCGCGAGGTGTCGATCGCCCGGCAGGTCCGTAACCGCTGGGCGGTGCCCGTGGTGGACGCGGACACGGAGGCGGCGGCTCCGTGGCTGGCGACCGAGTTCGTGCCCGGACCCGCGCTGAGCGACGCGATCGGGCCAGGGGCGCCCTTCCCCGAGCACAGTGTGCGGGCTCTCGGCGGGATGCTCGCCGAGGCCCTGGAGGCGGTGCACGCGGCGGGGATGGTGCACCGGGACGTCAAGCCGGGCAACGTGCTGCTGGGGCTGGACGGGCCCCGGCTGATCGACTTCGGTATCGCCCGCGCCCTGGACGACACCGTCCTCACCGCGACCGGCACGGTGGTCGGCTCCCCCGGCTTCCTCTCCCCGGAGCAGGCCCAGGGCCGCCGGATCGGCCCGCCGAGCGACATCTTCTCGCTGGGCTGCGTGCTGGCATACGCGGCGACCGGCCGCCGCCCGTTCGGCAGTGGGCCGGTCGACGCGATGCTGTTCCGTACGGTGTACGGCCCGCCGGACCTGGACGGGGTGCCCCCGGCTCTGCTGCCCGTCGTCCAGGCGTGTCTGTCCAAGGAGGCGGAGTCCCGGCCGACGGCGGCGCGGATACGGACGGAGTGGGCGCAGGACGCGGCCGGACAGAGCTGGCTGCCCGCCCCGGTGACCCATCTGATCGCGTCGCGTTCCACGGAGATGCTGAGCCTGCCGGACATCGAGTCGACGCAGTTCGTCTCCGGTCAGGGCGGTGCGGACGCGGACACCCGGCCCGCGGGCCCGCCGTCCTCCCCCGCGCCCGGCCGACGCCGCTTCCTGACGTATCTGGCGGCGGGCGGCGCGGTCCTCGCGGCGGGCGGGGCGACGACCGCGTGGCTCGCGAACGCGGGGGACGACGGCGGCACCGGCACCGGCACCGGTGGGGACGGCAAGGCCGAGCCGCGTCCGGTGCTGGGCATCGGAGTACAGGCGGATCTGAGCGGCGAGCTGAGCGCGCAGGGCAAGGCCCAGAACCAAGGGGCACAGCTCGCGGTCGACGCGCACAACGCCCGTGAGGACGCCCCGTTCACGCTGAAGCTGACCACGCTGGACGACGGGGGTGACGAGACGAAGGCCCTCGCCGCCGCCCGCCGCTTCACGGACGACGCCTCGGTGGTCGCCGTCCTCGGCGCGACGGGCACGGCCGCGGCAGGCGCGGTGCTGACCGCGTACGACGAGGCCGCTCTGTCGGTGATCAGCGTGACGGACGGGGACACCCGGCACATCAACCGCGTGTTCCTGTGCGCCCGGCCGAACAACGCGATGCAGATGGTCCCCGTCTCCGCTTATCTGGGCGTCCACGACCTGGACGACATCGCCCTCGTCGACAACGAGACCGAGTACAGCCGCCAGGTCACCCGCTTCCTCCGCGAGGGCCTGCGCACCGGCGGCGACCGGAACGTCCTTGCCGAGACCCTGCCGCTGGGCGGTGACAACTACGCTTCCTTCGCACGGCAGTTGGCGGTGAAGCGGCCTGGTGCCGTGGTTCACGGCGGCGACTGGCAGGACGTCGCCCGCTTCGCCCGCGCGCTCGCGGAGACCGACTACCGGGGCCCGAAGATCGCCACCCAGGCCGCGTACGATCCGCGTTTCCTGCGTGAGGCGGGCGACGCGGGGGACGACTGGCTGATCGTGTCCACGGCGGTCGACCCGTCGTCCGTACGGTCGGCGGGCGCCTTCGCGAAGGAGTTCCGCGCCCGCTTCGACGCCGCTCCGCCTCCGTTCGCCGCCGAGGCGTACGACGCGGTCCGGCTGGTCGCCGCGTGCGTGGAGGGCCTGGGCCGGGAGAACGTGTCGCGCGAGGACTTGGTGCCGGTGCTGCGGACGACGACGCTCGAGGGGGTGTCGAAGCCGTACGCCTTCGACAAGGAGAACGGCTGGTACACGGGCGACCAGGGCGTCTTCTTCTACCGGGCGGAGGGCGGCCGGTTCCGCTTCCTGGACACCGACCCCGCGAAGGTCTGAGACTCCCGGCGGGGCGGCGGAGGGGCCAGGTGGGCGCCCCGGCGGATCCCAAACCCCCGCGCGTAAGAAACACCTCGCCCGTCCTGCTTCGATGAGACGCGGGACGGGCGGGACAGCGATCGTGCTCGTTCGGGGCAGGCGAATCCAACGCGCCGTCTTGGAAGCGGCGCCGGGAGGCCGTGCGGGAGATGAGCGACAGCGGGATGACCTATGATCCACACCCGCCTCAAGCGCAAGGGGATGCGCGCCACGGGCACCGTGACCGCGAACCATCGGTCCGCAGGGCCCAGGGACCAGGACAGCACCCAAGAGATCGCGTTTCGAGACGCGCAGGGTGTGCGGCGTAAGTTCACGTATCAAACCGGATTTTCCTATCGTGTTGTGGGTGCCTCGATTGAGGTGCACTATCTACCCGAGAACCCCGAGGTTGCCCGAGCTCTCGGCAGTGGACTCGGGAATTCCTACATCTGGATAATTTTCGGCGCAGCGATCGCCGGTACATCGGTTTGGAATGTACTTAGCTCGTGAAACGGCTGACGCAGTAGGCGTCGTAGTCGGGGCCGCGCTCGGCAGAAGCGGCAGGAGCTGAGTGACGTCGTCGCGATCGCCCCCGGTCAGCAGGACGGCGAGCGGGGTGCCGTGTCCGTCGGTGATCAGGTGATGTTTGGAGCCGGCGCGACCGCGATCGACCACCTGTGCCGACCACCCCGACTGCCGGGAGGCGGTGGCGCCCGTAGCCCGCGCGCACGTCTGAGCCCTCGACCACCACGGCCGAGGGCTTTGTGGTGTCCCAGATGCGGGTGGGCGTGGTCGGGGCGAAAGTGGAAGGGGCCTTCGATCTGTCTGGAGCGTTGTGATGATCAAGATGTTGCACGACAAGGGGCTGCGCAGCGAGCACGCGTACACCGCGGGCATCGCGTCCATCGCGCTTTCCGTCCTCTCGTGGGCCGGTTCATTCAAATACGAACCTGCTGGTATGGCTCGCGCCGACCGGTGGGGGATCTTCGTGGGCGAGTGGGCGCCCACGTTCTTCGGCCTCGGGTTGGCTCTGGCGCAGTACGAGCGCGACGACTTGCTGCGGGAGTTTCAGGAGGGGGAGCACGCGGCTCCTCACGACCTCTCGGGTATGTGAGTCGAGCGAGCCCCGGCCTGTGAAGGTCGGGGCTTCGCGTTGTCTGGGTGGCCGCACCCCAGACTCGAACGCGTGTCCGACTTCTCTCCGGAGGGGCGCGCCTTGCCGCGCTCCGCTTCCCGCGCCATGTCCAGGAACGCGACCTCGCGCGCGCTGACCGGTGGATCGCCGTCTGGAGTTCTTCATGCAGGGCATCACCCGGGAGCAGGCGATCGAGGCAGTGACGCGCGGCGGCGTCCCGCCTGGGCATCCTGTGCCGGCCGGAGAGGGGACTCGGCGTACAGGACTGGGCGATGGTCACACCGACACCCGGGTTGTGTACCGAAGCCGTGACATCACGTCACCACCAGCCTTCTGCCAACAGGCGCGAGCTGCCGGGACAGCGGGCGGCGCAGCCGGACGTGCCGCATGCCGCCGGCTTCCATGACGGTGCCCTTGAGAATCTGCCGGTTGGCCGTGTCGGTGAGAGCTGTCCCGTTCTCGGAAGAGAAGATCTCCGGTCGCCCGAGCGCGGCTTTCACGTACTCGTACCGGCCGACGAACCACGCGTTGTGACGCTCCAGCCACACGGCCTGGCGGGCCTGTTCGGCGCACGACTCCGTAGAGCGGGTACGGGTCGTCGAGAGCGGTGCCGGCGAAGGGGCCGATGCTCGACGACGGCTCGGTGCTCATCGTTGTCATGCTGGTGGTCCCCCGTCTACGCGGTGGCGAGGGTGAGGGCCGGAACTCGCCCCAGGGGTGTCCGATTCGCCCGGGACGAGGCGCGGGATCACGCCGGGCAGGCGTCCGTCTCCGCGCCCCGGTAGGTGCGATGGACGGGCAGCGGGTCCCCGCCGCCGCCCGGTGGCGGCGGGAACTCGACGACGGGAACCGGCTTGCACACGGCCCACTGGTCGTTCGCGTCCGGGCCCTCGAAGCCGTACGTCCCGGCGGCGCCCACCAGACAGGATGTGCACGTACTGCCGGAGATGCTGGGGATGACGAGCGTGTGGTAGACGTCGTCCTTCGACGGGAGGTACAGACCCCCGCGCGTCCGGCTGTCGTCCTCGTTCTCGTTGATTTCCGTGAACGTCCGGTCCACCGCGTCGGCGAGCAGTGTGAAACCGTCGTAGTACATGACGGCGTACCCGTCGTCCAGCGGCTTCTCACCCAGCTCGTGGTCGGCCTCCAACTCACCGAAGGCGTCCAGGAACCGGCCGAGTGCCTTCTTCGGCTCGGTCCCCTCGGCCCACCAGGCGGGGTCGACGGCGGACGCGTCGACGATCGTGGCGCGCGCTTCCTCCAGCCACCGCTTCGCGGCGTCCGCGGTGAGGGTGGGCTCCAGCCCTATGCCGACCTTGAGGATCCGCAGTTGCGAGGTCCGACCGCAGTCGCCCTTCTGCGCGAGGCGCTCGACGAAGGCCGGCAGGTCCTGGTCACGGCCCGCGAAGAAGACCGTGTCCGACTTCTCGTTGCAGATCTTCTGCACGGCGTCGGTGAACCTCTGTGGAATGCCCTCGGCGGTCCCGGACGAGCCCACGAAGTTGGAGCTGTGGTTCGACAGGTCGTACGTGCCGTCGAAGTGCTGCTCGAACACGGCGCGCAGATTCTTCGAGTAGACGTCCTCATCACGCTTGTCCCAGACCAGGAAGCCCTTGCGGTCCTGCGGGTTCCTGTCCAGGTAGAGCTTCAGCGCACGGGCGAACTGGTCATTGTTCGGCGAGGTCTTGAAGAAGTACGTGGAGTTCATGTCGGCCGAGGTGATGACCGGCCCGACGGTGGGGATCTTGAGCTTGCTCAGCGCCCGGATGGTGTCCCGCGTCTGCGGCGTACTGCTCGGGATGCCCGTCACACCGACCAGCGGCGCGCTCCTCTCCCCGGCCATTTCGGCGAGCCGGTCGACCACGGGCTTCCACTGGTCGAGATTCCGCCCGTCGGGTGCGAGCAGCAACTGGTAGTGCGGTCCGCCGAACGCGTTGGCCTGCCGCTGCGCCGCCAGCGCGCCGGCGAGTCCCCGGCGGATCATGTCCGTCGTCATGGCGCTGTTCTTGTCCGCGGTGAAGGGCATCATCAACGCGATCCGCACGTACGGGATCTTGGGCCCGCTCGACGGCGACTCCCAGCCCTCGCGCACCTGTTCGTTCTCGTCCGCCACCGCGCGGATGAGGCTCGCGATCTTCGGGTCCGCCTCGAAGGCGTCGGCGGTGACGCCGATACAGTCGCCGGCGATCTCTTCCAGATCCTCACCGCAGGGGCCGGGACCCCGTGCGAGGTTGATCAGGACCGTGATCACGACGGCCGTCAGCGCACCCAAACCGAGGACGGCGAGCCAGTCGACCGGACCCCATTCACGGGGGTGGCGGCGCAGCAGCCGGACCATCGTTCTCCTCCTCACTCACCGGGGACGGGTAACGGGCGCTTCTTGCGCGCCGCGACGGGCCAGCTACGGGCCGCCTGGCCCAGGACCGCGTGCCAGGACCGGTGCCGGGGCGAGAGGTACGCCAGCTCCTCGCCGATCGCCCGGCACATGTCGGGGTCCGGCTCGGCGTGCGGCTGAGACACGTGCCACAGAGCGTGCAGCAGCCGGTTGACGCAGCGCTCGATGTCGTCCAGCTCCGCGTACCGGCCGTCGTGCGCGCCGAGCGCGACCTCGGTCCGCTCGTCGGTCCACTCGCCGTCGGGCGGCGTCGGCGGGGTGGGCGCCGTCGCCGCGTACCGCAAGCACACCACCCAGTGCGTGGCGGCCTGTTCGTCCTGTTCCGACTGGAACTCCTCGGCCAGCGTGGCGACGACCCTCTCGGCGTTCCCGGCCGCGAGCGTGTGCCGCAGCGCGTCCGCCTCCCCGCTCTCACCGCGCTGGGTGTGGTGTATCCGCAGGAACTGGTGGATCTCCTGCCAGCTGCGGCCCGGGTCGGCCGCCCGCGAGGTACGCCGGGCCTCGTGGACGAGCAGCGTCTGCAACAGCGCGTCGGCGACCAGCGGCTCATCGGGACTGGTGAGCCGCTGCCACTGCTGCGCTTCGAGATAGTCGGTGGCCGAGTTCGCGGGCAGCTGGTCGGGCCCCTGGAACCGCAGATGGGCCGCCAGCGCCTCCGCCGCCGTGCTGTCACGGGCGAGGGAGAGCAGGGTCAGCCGGTCACGCTGGCGCCGGTCCGGCAGCAACCGCTCCAGCAGCACCTCGGTCACCGCGCGGCCGTCCTTCGTGGTCAGTTCCAGCAGCCCACGCGGTTCCACGGCGGCGCCCCGCAGGGTGGCGTCGAGGACCGCCGCGCACAGCACGGTGGTCGCCGCGGGATGCCCCCCGGTCAGCGAGTGCACGGCGGAGGCCAGATACGGGTGGAGCGGCCTGGCCGGCCGGTCCGGCACCAGCAGCGGCAGGATGTCGTCGCGGCCCAGCGGCGGCAGCGGCACGGCCAGCAGACCGGCGGACGGGGCGCGGCCCCTCCGCTCCCAGCCGGACGACTTCACCAGGTCGGGCAGCTCACGCCCGACCGCAGCGCCGTCCTCCTCCGGCAGTTCCCCGAGCCGGGTCGCCACCACGACGATCTCCTCGTGGTCGGGGCGTTCGGGCAGCGCGCGGTTCTTCAGGAGCAGATCCAGGAAGACCCGGCCGGCGTTCAGATGCGCGTCGTCGAGCAGCACGAGCGGCCATGGTTCGCGGTTCCACCGCTGGAGCCTGCCGTACGAGGCGGTGACATCGTGCAGGAAGGCGGCCATCAGGGTCTGCTCAGCGAAGTCCCGGTAGTCTCCGCCCTGTTGGAACCACTGCCCGAGCAGCGGCAACGGATCCTGGCCCTCCGCGCCCGGCGGGAAGCGGCGCGCGTACCACTCGCGGGCGGTGGCCGGCCCGTACCGCTCCGTGTACTCGGCCACCACCGCGCCCGTCACCGCCTCCCGGTCCGACCGCTCGTCGTCGGTCGGCGCGCCCGCCACCCGGCCCTCGACGGCGGTGGCCCAGGTGTGCCGCAGCGTGTGCTCGTCCCCGCCGGCGAGCCGGCACGCCAGCAGCAGCCGGGCGTGCAGCAGACAGGTCGCGTCCCGCCGCTCGGAGTTGCCCCGGTCCCAGCCGGATACCGCGAACAGCCCCGGCGTCAGAACCGGGAAGCGGCGCCGCAGGTCGGGCGCGAGAGCGCACACCAGCTCCGCCAGAACCCCCACCAGGGTCGATGCCCCGGCGGCCTCGCCCGTGGCCGGGGCGTACGGCGGCGTACCCGACTCAGCCGGCCCGACCTTGACATGTGCCAGCGGGAGCCGGCCCCGGTAGTGCGCCGCGAGGTCCGCCAGGACGGCGCTCCGCCCCATGCCGTGCTGACCCGTCACCAGCACGACCGGCAGATCGCCCTGCGGCTCCCGGGGCGTACGGGACCTCTCGTCGTATGTCAGACCGGTCAGCCGCGGGACGAGCGAGCGCAGCAGTGGATCCCGGCCATGGAGCGGCGACATGTGCGATGAGCGCATGTGGTCGTGTCACGCCCCTTCGTCCGTCGCTGACCGGCAGCCACGAGCCCGGAGCCGGGCGGCACCGCTTCCCCGAGACACCAACCGCTGATTGACCGTCAATTCAGCCTGAGTCAAAGAACTTAACCCCCGGGTAGCCTCCTCGCCAGGCAGACACCACACTCTGTCACCCGGTTGTGACAGCTGGGATCCGGCGTAACTGGCCGCCGAACGAGGTGCGCCGGTGTCAGGGACGCGGATGGATGTCGAGTTCGACACCGTCGGGCAGAGTGTCCGACCCGCGGATCTCACCCACGTTGGAGAGCCGGACCAGGCGGAGCCGGCGCAGCCCGGCCAGTGAGCCCAGATCCAGCTCAGAGACCTGGGACAGATGAATCTCCTCAAGTCCCGGCAGCCGTCTGGCGATCCGCCGCAGAGGCACCGGCGCGCCCGGTCTGGCCCGTACCGTCAGATGGGTGACCTGCGGGATCTCCGTACGTGGCGCGAACAGCAGCATGCTCAGCTGCTGCGGCGACAGGGTCAGCCGCCGCAGGTCCGGCAACTCACCGAGCAGCGAGCCCCATTCGTCGGGCGTCACGCGATCGCTCGCGTCCTGGAGCCGCAGCTCCTCAAGCCCCCGGCAGTGCACGATCCCCGCGAGCTGCGCCGCAGCGGGCGGCAGCGAAAGCACGCGCAGTTCGGCGGCGCGCGGCAGATCGGACAGCCCGCGCCACGGCACTTCCGCCCCCACCAACAGCCCTTCCAGCGCCGGACAGTCGGTCAGCTTCAGCAGCGGCTCGAACTGTGGGAGATCCCGCAGCTCCAGCCGTCGCAGCCGGGGCAACCGTGTCAGTGGCGTCGGGTCCTTGACGTTCCGGCAGCCCTGGAGCGCGAGTGTCTCCAGCTCGGGATAGACGGACAGCAGCTCCAGGTCCTCCAGTTGGAGGGTGTTGTGCAACCGCAGCTCACGGAGTCGGCGCGGGTTCAGCGAGGTGCGGATCTCCTCGGGGTCGAAGTCACCGCGCAGACTCACGCGTTGATAGCCGGACATGGTGCGCAGGGCGTCCAGCTCGGCGGGCGAACGCACCGTGACGGCCTCGTCCGGGCCGGTCTCCAGCAGCGGCCGTACGATCTCCTCCGCGTACACCAGTGTGTCGAACCGGTCCCAGTGATCGAGGAGTTGAGCCCGCACGGTGGACTGGTCCGTGCCCAGGAACTCGCGCAGCCGGGGGATCGCCGCGTCCCCGCCGATCTGGCATATGGCGTGGACGGTGGCCAGCTCCTCGTCCCCCTGAAGATCCTTCGCCCGGGGCAGCAGACCGAGCAGCAAAGGCCCCGTCTGGGCCAGCGACCGGGCCTCGCGCAGACTGCGCGGCGGCAGCATCCGCGCCGCCCGGTCCTCGATCGCCTCGCGCACCGTCGGCTCCAGCCGGGTGGCCTGTTCGAGGGAGGCGAGGGCGAGCAGCCGCAACCGGGCCTGCACCGCCGCGTCCTTCTCCCGGTCGCCCCGCTCCCGGAGACGGGTCAGCAGATCGGCACGTTCCTGGTGTCTCGCCTGAGCGACGGCCATCTGCACCACGTCCTCCCACTGGTCCACGTGCGCGTTGTTCACCAGCATGCCCATGTCACGCTCCTCCAGCACCGCACGCGCACCGAGAAAGTCCTGAAATGTCCGGTGGATGAAGCTCACCGCCCCGGTCGCGGGCTCACGCAGCAGGCCCGAGCGCTCCAGCAGAAGCTGCAGTGCCTCCTCCGGCGTGCCGACCTCGGCGAGACGCGGTACGGACGGTTGCAGCCTGCGCACCACGTCCACCGCGTCGGCCCGCTCCAGCTGGGTGCGCTCGTTGCGCAGCAGCCAGTACGCCAGCCGCTGGAGCGGTTCCGTCGCGGACTTCTGGTCCAACTCGGGCCGGTGGCCCCGCCCGTACACCTCCCGCTCCAGGTCACGCCGCTCCAGGAGCATGGACAGCGCCGCCTCGTACAGAGAGGCGCGGCCCTGCGGCAGAAAGCCACGGCGCTCCCGGTGCAGGGCGCACATCAGCGCGCACATCAGCGGGTTGGTCGCCAGCCGGCTCAACTCCGGGCTGCTGCGCAGGGACTGGGTCAGCGACTCGCCCAGCCCCTCCGCGGCCCGCGCGGCCGTGTGCCAGCGCCGGATGAACTGCCGCATGTCGGCGGGGCGCATCGGGGTGAGCGTGAACTCCTGGAAGCCCTCGCGGGCCAGCCACTCCCGGTCGAGGGCCGAGGGACGGGAGGTGAGCAGCCACAGATTGCCCGGGAAGACAGCGATCAGCTTCTTGAGCCAGGCCCTGGCGCGGGCGCGCTCACCCTTGGGGATCTCGTCGGCCCCGTCGATCAGCAGCACGCCGCGCCCGTGCTGGAGCACCCGGGCCGCCCAGCCGTCGGGCTCGGTGCCCACCAGCGGACAGCCGATCCAGCGCAGGAAGTCCTCGGGCATGGGCAGCTCGGCGTCTTTGCGTACCAGCGCGCGCAGCGGCAGCACGAAAGGCACCCGCCCGTAGAGCTGGGGCAGCCGGCCGGGGATCCGGTCCTGCTGCGCGGTGGTGAGGGCCAGCCACTGGACGAGGGTCGTCTTGCCGGTGCCGGCGACTCCGCGCAGCAGCACCCGCTCATGACTGGCCAGCAGCGCCTCGGCGGGGCCACCGCCCCGCTCGCTCTCCGCGTCCCGGTCGGCGCCCGCCTCGCCGCCCGGCACGGGGACCGGGTCCGCGCCGCCCCGGTAAGGCATGGCCTCCAGGCTCAGATACGCGGACTCCAACGGCCAGTCCTGGCCGTCCGGTTCACGCAGGTCGACACCGTAGATCGTGAGCCGGCCGTGGCATTCGACGACGTAGCGCGCATACGTCTCCTCGAAGTCGGTGTCCTGGCGGCTGAGATCGGGCAGCCGGTCCAGCAGTCGGTCCAACTTGACGCCCTGTTCCCGCAGTTCACGGCTCTGCTCGATCTGGGCGCGGGCCGCGAAGCCCGGCTGCCGGCTGAAGAGACGTACGAGATGCACACAGGCCGTCTCCAGGAGCCGGTCGTGGAAGCGGGCCGCGTCGTCGCTGAGGAGGCGCCGGGTGTCGGGGCCCGCGCGCCGGGACAGTTCGGCGGCGAGCCGCTCGGGGCCGAGCCCGAAGGCGTGGACGTCGTCCATGTCGAGATCGCCGAGCGCGTGCAGGGTGCGGGTCAGGGCCTGGCCGACGGCGTCGTGCTCGTCGGCGCCCACCGGCGGGTCGTGCGGCCCGGCGGCCCCGACGGCCCGGCGCACCAACTCGCGGGCGAGCTTGTGCAGATCGTCGTCGCTGAGGGTGCGGTGCTGCTGGCCGAAGGCCACCATCCGGCGGATCGGGATGGGCCGGTCGACGAACTCGGCCTCCGGCGCCTTGGCGGCCGGCAGTAACAGCCGTTTGACCACCGGTACGACCACCGCGGACGCGATCCGCAGCCCCACCACGCCGCCGTCCACAGCAGCCCCCTCCGTCACCCGCGCCCAACCGCCCCTCTGGGGGGCCGGTTCGGCCGTGCGGGGTCCGCGGACCCCTGTACCGGACTCAGCGTAGCGGCGGGAACCCCGGCCGGTCAGGGCTCACACGGGTCGCGCGACGAACGCGCGCCGTCGCACGCCCGGCGGCGGGAGCCGACGGTCACACCCCTCAGGCCATCGGTGTGGTCCGGATGCGGTTCTTCACCCGCCCCAGGGGCGGGCGCCGCGTAGTCCAGGCGGGAGAGCTTGCCCTTGTCGTGCGGCAGACGCTCCAGGTGCCACAGGCTGGGAGCGTGGAGCCGCCCCTTACCCCATGCAGCGTGTACACGGAGCCGGCTGAGACATGAATGACGGCCCGAGCAGACCACTGTCCTGGTCGCCTGCTCGGGCCATGCATGGGGCCTTCTCCCGCCCTCGCAGGGCCAGGAACGACGGTCAGTCGGTGAGGGCGTCCTTGGCCTTCTCCTTGGCCTGCCGCGCATCACCTTTGCTCTCCTCGGCACGGCCCTCCGCGGTCAGCCTCTCGTTGCCCACAATGCGGCCGGCTGCCTTCTTGACCTTGCCCTTGGCCTGCTCCGTCTTGGCCTGAGTCTTCTCGTCAGCAGACATCTCACACATCCCGCTCATGTCGGTTGATCTATCGCCAATCGTGTAACCGCGTCGACGGCACGTAAACGTGAACTCTCCAGAAGAACCGCAGCCGGACTCCGCGTGACCCGTCCTGTGTGGACCACCGAAAGGAGCTCGCCACCGCGATCCTCGACCGCCCACTGCGCCAATGCGAAGTCGTCCCGGGCAACGGGGCGGGTCCGCGGGCGCCCTTCCCACGTGGGGGCTCCACGGCCCGGGGGGAAGCTTCGGACGTGCCGCGGTCCGCCCGCCTGTCCCGCTCCGGCCGGGAGCGGGGTGCCGGAGGCCATGCAGTGGCAGAGGGAGGGCGAGTTCACGGGTACCGTGCGCGTCTGGGTGCTGCGCGGCCCACCGACGCTCGCCGGCCACGCGGTCATGGCCGCCGACCAGGCGCGCACGAGCGCCGCGCGCAGTGCGTGCACGGCCACCACCCGGCCGCCCACCGCAGAACGGCGGGTGTGCGCCACCGCCCGAAGCGCCTCGGCCGCCGGAGAGTTGACGACGACCGGACGGTGATCGCCCGCGAGGGTCATGGAGGCCGGCAGCCGCGCGTCGGCGCGGTCCGTCTCGGAGCTCCCGAGCGCGGCGCGGTATGCGGCGGCCCGGTACCCGGCGCGCTGACGGAGCACGAGGTGAGGGCACCCGGAATATCCGGAGATATCGTTCCTGAGCAGTCCGCCACCCGACGACCTACGGAGATTCCATGGCCCGCGCCGTGCGGAAGCGCGCCGATCATCCTCTTGGCGCCGTCGAGCCGCCCGGCAACGTCCAGACGGCGGTGGGCGTGGCGACGGCGACCTTCCTGGTTGTCGTTCTCGCCCGCGTTTCCGGGTCGGCGGTGTGGCTCCTTGGTCTGCTGGTGTTCCTGCCGGGTACGGCCTCGGCCCTGTGCACCGTCCGCCAGACGAGGCTGATCGCCGCGTGGACCACCCTCGTCGTGACCGTCTCGGTGCTGCCGTGGGGCACCACCGGCGGGCGCTGGATCGACCGCGCCCTGCTGGTGCTGCTCACCCTCGCGCTGGGGATCACCTCCGTGTACGCCTGCCACCGGCGTATCGCACGGGAGCACGAGATGCTGCGCCTGCGCTCCACGGCCGTCGCCATGCAGCGGCACATCCTGCACCCGCTCCCCCTCGTCACCGAAGACGTCATGGTCAACGGCTTGTATGAGCCTCTTCAGGAGGAGAAGCTCATCGGCGGCGACATCTACGACGTCGTGGCATCACCGTGGGGTACACGCGTGCTGATCGGAGACGTACAGGGCAAGGGGCTGGCGGCCGTCGGCGCCGCGTTCGCCGTCATCGGCGCCTTCCGGGAGGCAGCCCACCGGGAACCCACCCTCACCGCGCTGGTGGACGCCTTGGACACCGCGGTCGTACGGCACAACTCCTACGCCGAACAGACCGGCGACGACGCACGGTTCGTCACCGCGCTCGTCCTGAATTTCGACACCCACACCGAGGTCCAGGCCGTCAACTGCGGCCACATCCCGCCACAGTTGACGTACCAGGGCACGGTCATCACACCTCCGCTGGGAACGGGGGTCCCGCTCGGCCTCGCCGAACTCGCCGCGGCACCGGGGACGGTGGACCGGTTCACGTTCCCCGCCGGCTCGACCCTGCTGCTGACCACCGACGGCCTCACCGAGGCCCGCGCCCCCGACGGCGCGTTCTACCCTCTGGACGAGCGCCTGGAGGGTCAACTGGGGATCTCCACCACCGACCTGCCTCAGGCCTTGTACGAGGACGCCCGCGCTTTCGCGGGAACCGAAGGGCTCCACGACGACGTCGCGCTCCTGACGGTCCGCCGCTCACCGCACGCCTGAGCCGGTAAGGCGCCAGTGAGCACGCCCCTGAGTCAACCACGCGGCGCCCGGCAGGACGTTGGCCGGACCCCGCCGAGGCCGCCGGCGACCGACAGCACCCGCCCGCCATCACCTGCTGACCATGTCCCCGCGAGACGCCCGCCCCCTCAGCGCCGTGTGCCCCAGGTGCGCGCCGCAGCCACGGGACACCGGCGTGGACGTCCGTAACGACAGCGCGGGTCCAGCGATCCGTGCAGATACCGGGAAAGGGCACCTGACCAGGGCAGGCAGCCGTCAGGTGCCCTTCTCTGCCCTCATCCGGGCAGCGAGTCGGAGAGTGCTCCCAGTCCGCATACCTGCCACCGGCATCCCGACTCCGACCAGTGGTCGCGGGGGCCGAACCGCTCGGGGGACAGACTCATCCCTTGATGAACTCGGTGATCCGCGGGGCGATTTTCCGCGGAGCCATGACGACGGCGCCATGGTTGAGTCCGGGCAGGGTGCGGTGGTCGGCCTGCGGCAGGATCTCCGTGACGGCGAGGGCGGCGCGTTGGAACGCGGCCGGACTCTTGCCACCGGTCAGCACACGGGTGCGTACGTTCACCCCCTCCCAGTCCCCGGCATTGAGCGGCTTGCCCTGCTGCGTGTCGCCCATGACCGCGATGTCGTAGGGCAGGGTGCCGGCCAGCCCGGCGAGGTTCGCCCACATCTTCGGCATGAGCCTCATGAAGAAGACGGCGATGCCGGGCATGCCCTGCACCCTGGTCATGAAGTACTTGACCGCGTCGCCGCGCCTGCCTGCCGCAAGCAGCGCGGTGATCTGCTGCGCGAGATCCTTGGGCGGTCCGTCGTCGCCTTCGGCGACCACGAACGGCGGCTCGTACAGAGCCAGGCGGTCGACGTCAACTCCGGCCGCGGCCGCGCGCAGGGCGAGGACCGCTCCGGACGACGAGCCGAACAGCGACGCCGAACCGCCGACGTGTTCGACCAGCGCGGCGATGTCCTCGACCTCGCGGTCGGGGGCGTAGGCGTTGGCGTCGCCGCTGGCACCCCGTCCGCGCCGGTCGTAGTTGATCACAGTGAAGTGCTGGGCGAGGAGAGCCGCGAGTCTGGTCGTGTCGGAGCGGTCTGCCAGTGCCGAGCCAACCAGGATGACGGCCGGACCACGGCCCGACTGTTCGAACGCGATCGTCGTGCCGTCCGCGGAGACGACACTGGCTTCGACTGTGACCGACCGCTCTCGCGCTGCTGACATATTCATCTCTCCGGTTCATCTGGGGGCCGCACTGCTGTGGCGTGTCTCGCCGACGGAAGGACCCCCGCGGCGCGGAGAACTCATCGGTGGCGCCCAGGCGCTCGACGCCGAAGTCCCCACATCTCGGAGGGGCGAACCCGAGCTCCGGGGGATGTCCTTCATCGCGATGGCGACTCCGACCAATCCGCGTGACGGAGGTCACCGAATGCACAACAACACCGGCAGCTTCACCGTCACCAGGGAGATGCATCGCAGTGATACGTCAGCGCGCAGCCAGTTGCACGGCCCTCCTCGCCCTGCCAGCCGCACTCACACTCGCCGCGGCCACGCCCGCGCTCGCGAGCGGCGCAGAGAGCGGGCACAGCGGACACGGCGGCAACTCGACCGTGGCCGATTCCTCGGCGAAAGAGGGCGAGGCTTACCAGATCGATCTGGAATCGCTGAACGAGTCCGGCGCCACCGGAGCCGCCCTCGTCAGCTTCCAGGGCCGGAAGCTGACGGTGAAGATCGAGGCCAGCGGCCTGGTCCCCGGCCAGCCGCACGCCCAGCACATCCACGGCTCCACCGACGGTCATGACTTCCGCTGCCCCGACGCGAGTGCGGACAAGGACGGCGACGGCATCGTCAGCACCGCCGAGGGTCTGCCGCAGTACGGGGACATCAACATCTCCCTGACGACGAAGGGCGACACGTCCAAGGACAGCGGACTCGCGGTCGACCGGATGCCGGTCGCCGACAAGGACGGCAAGCTCAACTACTCGCGCACGATCGACGTCTCGCAGGACGTCGTGGACCACATCAAGGACCTGCACATCGTGCAGCACGGCATCGACCGCAACGACGACGGCGAGTACGACTTCGGCGCCGGCAAGAGCGAGCTGGACCCGAAGCTCCCGCAGGAGGCCACCGCACCCGCCAACTGCGGCATGGTCAAGGGCGCGGCCGTCGGCTCCATGCCGGTCGGCGGAGTCGAGACGGGCACGGGCGGCGGACCGGGCATCGAGGCGCCCGGCATGCTGGCCGGCGGCACGGCGGCCGTACTCCTCGCGGGCGGGCTCTTCGCCGTCAACCGCCGCACGCGCACCGCGACCGCGGACAGCGACCGGCGCGGCTGAACCGATGAGTGACGGAGAGCCCGTCGTGAGCGAACCGACCGGCGGGAACCCGGACGGTTCGCAGGGCCAGGGCCCCGGCCGACGCCCGGGGCGCCGCACGGCACTGATCGCCGTGACATCCGTGCTGCTCGCCGTCGGCGGTCTGCTGCTGGCCCTGGGGATCGGCCGGCAGCAGGCCGTACCGCCGCGCGCGGTCGACAAGGGCGGCCCGCCGACAGCGGATTCGGCGCCGCCGTCGACCGGCCCCGCCACGCCGGGCACCGGCTCGGGGGCAGGGACGCGGGCTGAGAAGAACCAGGCCGCCGCCCTCCCCGCATCCGATCCCGTACGGGTCACGATCCCCTCGCTCGAGGTGGACTCCACCCTGGAACGCCTGGGACTCGACAAGAACCAGGCGATGGAAACACCGAAGGACCCCGACAAGGCGGGCTGGTACCACCCGGGCCCCACCCCCGGCGCCAACGGCCCCTCGGTCATCGCCGGCCATGTCACCTGGGACGGTGAACCCACCGTCTTCTTCGACCTCGCCAGGATCGACCCGGGCGACACGGTCGAAGTGGCGCGGAAGGACGGCACCACGGCCGAATTCACCGTCGACCGGGTACGGACATACCCGAAGGACGAATTCCCCACGGTCGAGGTCTACCGCAACCTCGACCACGCCGGACTGCGCCTCATCACCTGCGGCGGCGACTACTCCCAGGCCGACCGCCGTTACGCCGACAACGTAGTCGTCTACGCCACCCTCACCGGCAGCCACAAGTCCGTCCCGGGCACGGGCTGAAGCACACAAGGCGGTTTGACCTCACCCCCCGAAAACGTCCCTCAGGGCGCAGTCGCCCGCCCGAGATCAACCGAGGCGGCAACACCTGGAGCCCCCACCGGATGAACCCTCCCGGGGGGGGGGGGGGGGGGGGGGGGGGGGGGGGGGGGGAGGGGGGGGGGGGGGGGTCTTTTGTGCACGCGGGGGGAGAGAGGGG
>NZ_JBVJNN010000026.1:0-97937 GCF_055583685.1 Streptomyces sp. NPDC104581 | reverse complement strand
CCCGCCTGCTATCCTTCACAAAAAACTTTCCGCCCCCCCACTACAGGAACTACCCGCTCTCCCCCCCCCCCCCCCCCCTCCCCCCTCCCCCCCTCCCCCCCCCCCCCCCCCCCCCCGGGACGTGCCGTACGGACAGCAGGAGCGCGGCGACCGTCGCCGCCACGGCGAGCGCTCCCACCACCGGTCCTGCGCCGGCGCGTCGTCTCCCCCGGCGTCCCCGCTTCCCTCGGCTTCTCTCGCGGCGCATGTCTCCCCCGTTGTGGACATGACGACCGTGCCGGTTCGGGGGCGGGGTTCACGACCCCGTGGACGCGGTGGTGGCGCTTCCGTAAGCGAGTCGGGGCGGGACAGTGACATTCCGTACGATGCCGAGTCGCTGGGTGGCCCGGGTCAGCGCGACATACAGGTCGCTGGTGCCGCGCGGTGAGCCGTCCAGCACGGCCTCCGGGTCGACGACGATCACGGTGTCGAACTCCAGGCCCTTCGCCTGCCGGGGACCGAGCAGGACGACCGGCCTGGTGAGGTCGGGGGCGACTCCCCAGGAGGCGTCGGGGAGTTCGGCGGCGAGCGCGGACAGCAGCGCGTCGGGGGCGATCACCGCGAGCCGTCCGTCGCCGCCGTGCTCCGCCACGTGCGCGGCGGCCTGTTCGAGGGCGCTCACGGCGGCCGTACGGACGAGGCCGGCCGGCTCCACCTCCCGTACCCACGGGCCGTTACCGGTCGAGCGGACCGAACGCGGGGGCTCGAACTCCGGGTCCTCAAGACGCCGCACGCGTGCGGCGACGGCCATGATCTCGGCGGGCGTACGGTAGTTGACGCCGAGCCGTACATGCTCCCAGCGCTCACCGACGTACGGCCGCAGGATCCGCTGCCAGGAGTCGCAGCCCGCCACGTCCCCCGTCTGCGCCGGGTCGCCGACGAGCGTCATGGAGCGCGCCGGACAGCGGCGCATCAGCAACCGCCAGGCCATCGCGGACAGTTCCTGCGCCTCGTCCACCACGATATGGCCGAAGGCCCAGGTGCGGTCGGCGGCGGCGCGTTCGGCGGCGCTGCGGGTGTCGGCCTCCTCCTGGCGTTCGGCCAGGCGTTCGGCGTCGATCAGGTCGTGGGCGAGCAGGACCTCCGCGTCCTCCTCGTCCTTGTCCTCGAACTCGTAGGTACGGGAGCCGTAGCTCAGCTCCAGCACGCCCTGGGCGTACTCGATCCGCTCGCGCCGCTCGGCCTCGGCGGCGGCGCGCGCGGCGGCGTCGTCCTCGCCGAGCAGCTCGGCGGCCTCGTCGAGGAGAGGGACGTCCGCAACGGTCCAGTGGCCTTCACCGCTCACCGGCCGGCAGATCAACTCACCGTCGCCGTCGGGGAGATGGGTCGGCTCGGCCAGATAGTCCGCGACGAGGGCCCGCGGGGTGAGGGTGGGCCACAGCTCGTCGATCGCAGACTGCACGGCCGGGCTGGTGGCGATCGCCTTGCCGAGCTGTGCGACGTCGGTGGGGTCGAGGAGGTCGGGGCCGCCGTACGGGTCGGCCCCGAGCCGCTCGGCGAGCTGCCCGGTGAGGGAGTCGATGACGGAGAAGGCGAAGTGCGGCCGGGCCAGATTGTGCGGGAGGCCGGTGTCACGGGCGCGGGCCCGCGCGTCCTCGGCCATCGCGCGGTCCAGGTACAGCGTTCCGTCGTCGTGCTCGATCTCGATGTGCGGATCGGGCACCGTCTGCCGGTCGCGCAGGGCGGCGGCCAGGACGTCCGCCATCTCCGCGCGGCCCTTGACGGCGGCGGCGGCCGGGGTGTCGGTCGCGGTGGCCCGTACGCCGGGGAAGAGTTCGCCGGTCGTGGCCAGCAGCACGCCGGTCTCGCCGAGGGAGGGCAGCACCTCGCCGATGTATCCGAGGAAGGCGGGGTTGGGCCCCACGATCAGCACGGCGCGGCGCGCGAGGCGCTCGCGGTGCGCGTACAGCAGATACGCGGCCCGGTGCAGCGCGACGGCGGTCTTGCCCGTTCCTGGCCCGCCCTCGACGACGAGCACCCCGCGGTACGGCGCGCGGATGACGCGGTCCTGCTCGGCCTGGATGGTCCGCACGATGTCGCTCATGCGGCCGGTGCGGGCCGAGTCGAGCGCGGCGAGCAGCACGGCGTCGCCGTCCGGGTCCTCGTAGCCGGTGCGGGTGGTGTCGCTGAGGTCCATGATCTCGTCGTGGAGCGCGGTCACCCGCCGCCCCTCGGTGGTGATGTGCCGGCGGCGGCGCAGCCCCATCGTCGAATAGCCGGTGGCGAGATAGAAAGGGCGGGCGACGGGGGCGCGCCAGTCGATGAGCAGCGGGGTGCGTTCCGCGTCGTCCTGCCGCATTCCGATGCGGCCGATGTGATGGGTGACCCCGTCGTCGAGATCGATACGGCCGAAACAGAGACCGGATTCCACGGCATTCAGCGTGGTGACGGTGCCGGAGTGCTCGGCGACCCTGATGTCCCGCTCCACCATGGCCTGTCGACCCGTGCTGACCTGCCCGATCGACGTCCGCACGGCGTCCTCGGCCTGCTCCCGGAGCGCGTCGAGACGCTCATGGAGAAGCGAGACGAATTGCTGTTCGCTCCGCAATTCCTCGGTTGACAATTCAGCCCCTGTCCGATACTCTTTGCTCAGTTGGTTGATTTTCGGGCTTTCACCAGACACAGCCGGACACGGCAAGTGCCGTGAAAGCCGAAACACCAAATATACGCACCGCAATACCCCGACCGTCAATTCGGTGCCGGGGTATTCATGTGCGCGGGGTGCGACAGGGGGCCGCGGGGCCGCTCAGGATGTCCGGACGACGTCCTCCAGTTCCTGGAGCAGTCTGCGCTTGGGGCGGGCGCCGACCATCGACTTCACCGGTTCGCCGGCGCGGAAGACCAGCAGCGTCGGCATCGCGAGGACGCCGTAGCGGTTCGTGGTCTCCGGGTTCGTGTCCACGTCGAGCTGGACGACCTTGAGCCGTGCCGCCTCCTCGTTCGCGACGGCGCTGAGCACCGGCGCGAGCTGTCGGCACGGCGGGCACCAGTCGGCGGTGAACTCCACCAGCACCGGGAGGGCGGCCTTCAGCACCTCGTCGTCGAAGGTCGCGTCCGTCACCGCGGCGAGGCCCTCTGCCTGGATCATGTCTCTTCTCCCTCGCGTGGCTGATGGACGGTGAGCTCGCACAACGGCTGCGGCCCGCCGGCCGGGGCGGTCCCGGAGCCTGCGGCCCGGGTCCCGGCGGTCCGAGACCGGGCGGTCTCCGCCTGGGCGGCCTCGGCCCGTGCGAGCTGCTCGCCGACCCGGGCGCGTATCGAACCGAGCCGGCCGATCAGCTCGTCCAGTTCGGCGAGCTTGCCGCGGTACACGTCGAGCGAGGCGGGACAGGAGTCCCCCGCCGGGTGTCCGGCGCGCAGGCACTCGACGAACGGCCGCGTCTCCTCCAGATCGAACCCGAAGTCCCGCAGGGTCCGGATCTGCTGGATCAGCCGCAGGTCGTCCTCGTCGTACGTGCGGTAGCCGTTCCCCGCCCGCCGGGCGGGCAGCAGTCCGCGGGACTCGTAGTAACGCAGAGCGCGGGTACTGGTGCCCGCCCGCTCCGCCAGCTCGCCGATGCGCATGTCCACGACGGTAATCCTTGACGCGGGCGTCAAGGCAACGACGGATCCCATGGCTCGTCCCCCGACGCGAGGGCGTGCCGGACCGCGGCCAGGGCGTCCTCGTCGCTGGTGCCGAGCAGCCGCGCGGCGGTCACGAACTCACGGGCGCGCTCGGCGAGCTTGGCCCTGGCGTCGTCGCCCGCCGCGCCCGCCGCGGCCGCGGCCACGCGCGTACCGGAGCCGCGTCTGCTGTGCACGAGCCCCGCCGACTCCAGCTCGCGATAGGCGCGGACGACGGTGTTGTTGGCGAGCCCGAGGTCGGAGGCGAGTTGCCGTACGGGGGGCAGCCGGTCGCCCTCGCGCAGGCGCCCCACCGAGATCAGATCCGCGAGCTGTCTCCTGATCTGCTCGAACGGCGGGACGGGGGCGCCGGAATCCACCCGGATGCTGAGCCCGCCGGCGGTCATGGCCTCTCCTCGATGTGGGCGCGCGGCACGAGCAGTGCGACGAGGCACCAGCCGGCCGTGACGGCGGAGACGAGCGCGACGAGGGCGAGACCCGTCGCGCCGAGGCCGAGGGCCCACCCCCCGCAGGGGAGGGTGAACAGGGCGACGGCCATGGTCGACGATACGGCGAAGAGCGGTGCGGCCACCAACACACCCCACGCCCCGACCGTCGCCCGCGCCCTGACCCGCCGCCGTCCGTCGTCGCCCGCCCGCGCGGTCACGCGCCGCAGGGCCGGCGCGCAGACGGCGCTCCCGGCGGCGAGCCCGGTGAGGACGGGCCAGGCGTAGTACGGCCCCGGCCAGGGGCCGACCACGTACGCGTCCCCCGCACAGCTCATGGTCAGCGCCCGCCCCGCCCGCCCCGCCCCGTCGGCGGAGGCGGTGGCGACGGAGACGGCCAGCAGGACGGCCAGGAGCACGGCCTGCGCGCCGAGGGACGCGGCGAGCGCCCGCGGTATCTGGTCCCGCACCCGCCGCCGCACCACCCCCGCCTCCCGCACGTCGCGCTGCCGGGGCCGCACGACGAGATCGGCGAGCAGCACACCGGCGACGGAGCAGAGCCCGAAGACGGGGATGGCGTAGAGGAGATTGACGTCGGGCTCGGAACTGAAGACGACGACCTGATTGACCCCGAGCCCGGCCAGCGGACCGGCCCACCGGAGGGGAGCGTCGGCCCAGTCCCGCCAACTCCTGACCCGGACACCGGAATTGGACATGCGGGCTCCCTCCCGAAACACCGTCAAGCGTGTCAGCTCTCTGAGACAATCTCCCTGCCCGACCACAACTGTGTCAAGCGATTGATACGCCCGAAGGGTGGCGCGAAACCGACACCATTGGTTGCTCTCCGTAATCGAGCGAACATAAAATGCGGCCCGTCAGCACGCTCGACCACAGCGCGTGGAGGTAGGCATGGCCCGTGCCTGGGAAGCGGACCCGTCGGCCGTGTTCGAGCGACGCCTCGGCAAGTCGCCGGTGGCGCTGGGGAATTCGGACGGAAACGACGAGTGCCCCGACATCTGGCAACTCGACAACGGCGACATCGCGGTCATCGGCCGGGATCTGACAGACCACTACGCCCCGCGTCTCCCACAGGGAGTCACACTCGCTCCCGACGAGCGCCTGGTCGTCATCCCCGGAAGCACCTTGGGCGCGGCGAAGGCGGACATCCCCGATGCCTGAGACGTACGCGCCCGCACTCCTGGAGGAACGGGGCGAGCGGCTCGTCCGCGAGGTGTACCGCAAGGACTTCCGCGAGCGCAGCGCGGCACTCCGCGACGCGGACTCCTGGAAGCTGGAGAGGCGGCAGCATTTCGAGGAGCAGGGCAGCCCGAGCCGTGACGCCCTTCGCCGGGGGGAATGGGAGGAGTCGCTGCGGCTCATGGCGGAGCGCCGCGACGACCTGGCGGCGGCTGCGCGGAAGGACGAACGCCAGGGTCATGTATTTCACCGCGTTCGCGTGGTCGAGGAGCCGCTGACCCCTTATCTCCAGTGGGAATTGCACTCACTGCGGCAGCAGGCCCAATTCGGCGCGCGCGTGCGCGTCGTGAGCGCCGAATCCGTCTCCGCCGTCGAGAGATCGAGGCCGCTGCCGGAACTCGTGGTGCTCGGCGGCCGGACCCTCTTCAGGGTCCTCTACTCCGACGCGGGCGAACCACGGGGAGCGGTCCGCTTCACCGAGCCCGGCGTGGTGGCCGAATGGGGGCACTACATCAAGTCGCTCTACGAGTCGGGCGAAGACATCGCGTCGTACTTCGAACGGGCCGTGGCCCACCTTCCCGCCCCGACGAGCCAGCCGGAGTAGACGATCAGCGAGAACGGTAACGACGAGCAGCGCCCCGTCAGGTCCGCGAACGACCTGTCGGGGTCCTCGCACGATGTCGTGCAGGCCGGAAGTGTCAGCGGCGGCATTCACTTCCACGGCAGGGACAGCAAGGAGGGCGGTCCCCCGGCAGGCCCGCAGCCGCGCCAACTCCCCGCCGATGTCGCGGGCTTCGTCAACCGCGTCCAGGAACTGGACGAGTTGAACGCCATCGTGGCCGGGGAGGACGGCGAGCCGCTGGTCATCTCCGTCTGCGTCATCGCGGGCACGGCAGGCGCGGGCAAGACCTCACTCGCGCTGCGCTGGGCGCACCACGCGCGCGCCAGATTCCCCGACGGTCAGCTCTACGTCAATCTGCGCGGGTACGACCCGGGAGAGCCGGTCAGCGCACAGGAGGCCCTGCACCGTTTCCTCTCCGCCCTCGGTGTCCCGGCAGCGTCCGTGCCCCAGAACATCGACGCCGCGGCGGCCCTGTACCGCTCGCTCCTGGCCAACCGCCGGATGCTCGTCCTGCTGGACAACGCCTCCACCGCCGGACAGGTCCGGCCGCTGCTGCCCGGCGGACCGGGGTGCCTGGTCCTCGTCACCAGCAGGAGCCGGCTCTCCGGGCTGGCCGTCCGCGACGGCGCCCGCAGGCTCACGCTCGGCACACTGCCGCAGGCCGAGGCGGTGGCGCTGCTCCGGACCGTCACCGCCGGCTACCGCCCGGCGGACGACCTGGAGAAACTGACCGAACTGGCCGAACTCTGCGCGCGGTTGCCGCTCGCGTTGCGCATCGCCGCCGAGCGTGCGGCGAGCCGCCCGCATCTGCGGCTCGATGACCTGATCACCGATCTGCGGGACGAGTCGGCCCTGTGGGACGCGCTGAGCACGGGGGACGACGAGGAGGCGGAGGCGGTCCGCACGGTGTTCGCCTGGTCCTACCGCGCCCTGTCGGAGCAGGCGGCACGGCTGTTCCGTCTGCTGGGTATGCATCCGGGTCCCGAATTCGGGCTGGAGGCGGCCGCCGCGCTCGCGGCGGCGCCCGTCAGCCGGACCCGGCAACTCCTCGACTCCCTGGTCAACGCCCATCTGCTGGAGCAGATGGGCCCCGACCGCTACCAGTTCCACGACCTGCTTCGTGCCTACGCCACCGATCAGGCCCACCACGAGGAGCCCGACGGGGAGCGTGAAGCCGCACTCCACCGCGTACTGGACTGGTATCTGCACGGCGCGGACGCGGCCCGGCGCTGGATCAGTCCCGACGAGCGGCAGGTGACGCTCGCACCGCCGGGTGACGACATGCCTGCCTCGGCGTTCGCCGACTACGACTCCGCCCTGGACTGGGCCGAACGCGAACACACCAACCTCCTCCGGGCGATCCGCGTCGCGGCCGGGTCGCACGACCGACGGGCCTGGCAGTTGGCGGTCGCCGCCTGGACCGCCCGCCCCTCCTCGGCACCGGTCGGCGAGTGGCTGGCGATCGGCGACATCGCGCTGGAGGCGGCCCGGCGTTCCGGCGACCGTGCGGCCGAGGCCCGGCTTCTCACAGACCTCGGCAGGGACTACGTCCGCGTGGACCGGCTCTCCGAGGCGCTGGAGTGCCACCGGCGCGCACTGGAGATCCGCCGTGAGACCGGCGATCCCGTCGGCGAGGCGACCTCACTGAATCTGATCGGCCTCGTGCATCTTCGCAGGCGTCGATTCACCCACGCCGCAGAACACTTCGGTCAGGCCATTCCGCTCTTCCAGGAGGCGGACTCGGCGCAGTGGGCCGCGATCGCCCTGTCCAACCTGGCATCCGCCCACTACAACTCGGGCCAGTCGGCCGAGGCGTCTGCCGTCGCGCAAGAGGCGCTGGCCGCGCACCGCGGCCTGGACAATCGCCGGGGTGAGGGCAACATCCTGCGCGTCGTGAGCTGTCTCCAGCTCGAAGAGGGCAGGCCGGAGGATTCCCTGCGCTCCGCCCGGCAGGCGCTGGACATCGCGCTGACCCTGCGCGACGACCGTCTGGAGGGCTACTGGCTCATCGCCCTCGGCGACGCCCAGCGCTCTCTCGGCAAGTACGACGACGCCCTCACCTCCTACCAGCGCTCGGCCGCTCTCCACCGCCGTCTCGGCAACCGCAGCCGTGAGGCACTCGCCTGGTACGGGGCCGGGCAGACGTATCACGCGCTGGAACGGCTCGCGGAGGCCGCACAGTTCCATCGCCGGGCCGCCCAGGCGCACCGGGAGCTGGGCGACGGGTGGCACGAGGCCGTCGCGCTCGACGGGCTCGCCGGGGCGGTCGCGGAGTCCGATCCGCGGGCCGCGGCCGTGCACCGGAGCGACGCGCTGGAGTTGCTTCGCGGTTACGACGACCCCCGCGCTGTCGCCACCCGGGAACGCGTTCAGGAGGCGCTCGGCTGAGTGCGGCGGGCGGCGTGGGTGACCCAAGGAACGCGGGTCGGTGTTGAGTGGGAGTGGTCCCGGAGCCGTACAACTCCCGTGGGCGGCAGGCGCGAGGGGTGAGACCGGAGATGTCGCGCCGCCCGTCGACCTCCTGACCGTCTCCCGGACCGTCGAGCAGGCTCGCCCGCAGGGCCGTCCTTCCCGGGCGGGCCTGGACCGACGCGGTGACGCGGCGGCTCCGGGGACAGCTGGGTCCGTTGCTGCCGGAGGATCTCGGCGACACGGACCTGGCGCCCGTACGGGAACCGCACCGGATCGCCTGCCGGCTGCCCGACCGGCGCGGGCGGCCGGACGCCGGGGCTCCGGCCCCGTACGCGTACATGCGGGCGCTCGTCGCCGTCACGCGGTCGCCGGCCGCGCTCTGCGCCCGCCGGCTCGACGGCGAGCGGTAGCCGGCCGGGAGCGGGGCACGGCTTCGGGAAGTCAACGCGCCCAGGTCATTGACGGGTACTCGGGGTTCATCTAAACAACAGGGTTGAGAGCGCTCTCGGTCCTCGTACGACCCATCTCGGCACCATCCACACCGGAGGTGTTCCTTGAGAACGAGCCGCACCGGAAAGAGACCCACAGCCCGCACTCCCCTCCTCGCCGCATTCCTCGCGATGTCCGTCGCCGTCGCCGGATTCGTCGGCCTGACGACCGCCGGCACCGCCCGTGGCGACGTGCCGCCCACGCCCGGCTGGAACCTCCAGTGGAGCGACGACTTCAACGGCGGGAACGGCGCCCCGCCGTCCGCCGCCAACTGGCAGATCGACACGGGGCACGGCTACCCCGGCGGTCCGGGCAACTGGGGCACCGGCGAGATACAGAACTACACCGCGAACGCCGAGAACCTGAGTCTCGACGGCAACGGGAACCTGCGGATCACCCCGCTCAGGGACGGCGCGGGCAACTGGACCTCGGCGCGCGTCGAGACGAAACGCGCCGACTTCAAGGCACCGGCCGGCGGCACCCTGCGCATCGAGGGCCGGATTCAGATGCCGAACGTGACCGGCGCCGCCGCGGCCGGCTACTGGCCCGCCTTCTGGGCGCTCGGCGCGCCCTACCGGGGCAACTACTGGAACTGGCCCGCCATCGGCGAGTTCGACATCATGGAGAACGTCAACGGGATCAACTCCGTCTGGGCGGTGCTGCACTGCGGTGTGAACCCGGGCGGCCCCTGCAACGAGACCACCGGCCTCGGCGCCAGCCGCCCCTGCCCCGGCGCGAGTTGCCAGTCGGCGTTCCACACGTACCGCTTCGAGTGGGACCGCTCCAGCTCGCCCAACGCGCTGCGCTGGTACGTGGACGACCAGTTGTACCACACCGTCACCCAGAACCAGCTGGACGCGACGACGTGGGCCAATATGACAGAGCACGCGGGGTACTTCATCCTGCTCAACGTCGCGATCGGCGGCGCGTTCCCGGACGCCCTCGGCGGTCCCACACCCACCCCGGCCACCGTGCCGGGGCGGCCGATGCTCGTCGACTACGTCGGTGTCTGGACCCGTGGCGGCTCCGGCCCGACCGACCCGCCCACCGATCCACCGCCCTCCGGCTCGTCCCAGCTGTACGCCCGCACCGGTGGCGGCCTCGGTGACGCCGCCACCTCGGGTGCGAACGCGACACTCGTGTCGGCGGGCGGCGGCAACCGCGACGGGACGCCGTACAACCCGCAGGTCTTCACCTCCGGCGGGATCACCCGCGCCCACAACGGCGGGTCGACCCAGTTCGACCTCTTCGTCGACGCGGGTACGACGGTGGCCAACGGCCAGCAGGTACGGGTGAGTTACGACCGTACGGGCGACGGCAGCTGGGACCGTACGGAGACGTACCACTACTTCGCCACGGACCCGGCACCCGGCTTCGAGCACTACACGCAGGCCAGGGGGCTGAAGGCGTCGACCGGTTCGCACGGCGACCTCGTCAACGGCAAGGTGCGGATCGAGGTCTGGAACGCCATCGGCAACGGCGCCAGCACGCTCGGCATCGGCAATCAGTCGGTCGTCCGGATCCCGTACGGCTGAGCCACGGGGAAATGACCGGTCCGTACGGACGTCTCCGTACGGACCGGTCATTCGAGGGGCCGGAGGGTTGGGGGATCAACCCCCCGGCCCGGGTCAAGCGGTCACGCGGTCACGCGGTCGGACGGTCACGCGGCGTCGTGACCACGCCGCGTCTCGGCCGGCCGCGGAACCCCGGTGGGGTCAGACCTTCGCCGGCGTCCCGTCCGTGTCGCGCGGCTCCGGCAGGTCCGAGGAGCCGTCGGAGTCCTTCGTGAGGCTCGGACCGTCGTCGTCGCCGCCCGGCCCGTGGTCGTCGACCAGCGTCTTCTCGTCGAACGGCAGCCGGCCGGCCAGCACCTCGCCGACCCTGGCCTTGTCGATCTCCTTGGTCCACGTACCGACGAGGACCGTGGCGACGGCGTTGCCCGCGAAGTTCGTCAGGGCGCGCGCCTCGCTCATGAAGCGGTCGATGCCGACGATCAGGCCGACGCCGTCGACCAGTTCGGGCCGGTGCGACTGGAGGCCGCCCGCCAGCGTCGCCAGGCCGGCGCCGGTGACGCCCGCCGCACCCTTCGACGCGATGATCATGAAGAGGAGGAGACCGATCTGCTCACCGATGGCCAGCGGGTCGCCCATCGCCTCGGCGATGAACAGCGACGCCATCGTCAGGTAGATGGCCGTGCCGTCGAGGTTGAAGGAGTAGCCGGTCGGCACGGTGATACCGACGACGGGCTTGCTGACACCCAGGTGCTCCATCTTCGCGATCAGCCGCGGCAGCGCCGACTCCGACGACGAGGTGGACACGATCAGCAGGAACTCGCGCGCCAGGTACTTGAGCAGCGAGAGGATGTTGATGCCGGTGATGACCTTGAGAAGTACGCCCAGAATGACGAAGACGAACAGCGCGCAGGTCACATAGAAGCCGATCATGATGACGGCCAGCGACTTCAGCGCGTCTATGCCGGTCTCGCCGACCACCGCCGCGATCGCGCCGAAGGCACCGACGGGCGCCGCCCACATGATCATCGCGAGGATGCGGAAGACGAGGCGCTGGATGTGCCCGATGCCGCGCAGGATCGGCTCGCCGGTGCGGCCCATGGCCTGGAGCGCGAAGCCCGCGAGCAGCGCCACCAGCAGCGTCTGGAGCACCTCACCCTCGGTGAAGGCGGAGACCAGCGTCGTGGGGATGATGCCGACCAGGAACTCGGCGGTGCTCTCGGCCTCGCCGTCCACCTGCGCCGCGCCGACGTCGGCCGTCGCGTCCGTGATCTGGAGCCCGGCGCCGGGCTCCAGGATGTTGCCGACGACGAGGCCGATGGCCAGGGCGACGGTCGACATGACCATGAAGTAGCCGAGGGCCAGACCGCCGACCGCGCCGACCTTGGCGGCCTTGCGGACGGATCCGACACCGAGAACGATGGTGCAGAAGATGATCGGGGAGATCATCATCTTGATGAGGTTGACGAAGCCGGTCCCGATGGGCTTCAGCTCGACGGCCACCCCCGGGGCAGCGAATCCGACGGTGATTCCGAGAATCACCGCGGCGATCACGGCCAGATACAGATAATGGGTACGGTCCCGGGTAGCGGCCACGGGTCCTCCTTGACTCGTTTGTCCCTACGTGACCCTCCCGTCCCGAGGGGGTCCCGGCGACTATCCATCAGCCTGTGACACCGGTCACCCTTACGTGCATTTCGTTCATACGATTCCGGCCAGGCAGACTTGTGCCATGCAGCTACCCCGCCCCCGCAGCCTCGCAGGCCAGCTCTTCGCGATGCAGGTCGTGCTGGTCGCTGCCGTCGTGGCGGGATGTGCGCTGTTCGCGTACTTCACGGACCGGGCACAGGCCGAGGAGACCGCCGAGCGCCAGGTGACGGCCACGGCGCGCGCGATGGCCGACTCCCCGTCCGTACGGGAGGCCATCAGGTCGAAGGACCCGTCCGCCGCGCTCCAGCCCTACGCGGAGCACGTACGGGTCGACACGGGCGTGGACTTCGTCACGATCATGAAGCCGGACGGGACGCGCTGGACGCACCCCAATCCCGAGCTGATCGGGCTGCCCTTCATCGGCACCACCGAGCCGGCGCTGCTCGGCAAGACGTTCACCGAGACCTACACGGGCACGCTCGGGCCCTCCACCCGCGCCGTGACCCCGATCAAGGACGACGGGCGGATCACCGGGCTGATCAGCGTCGGCATCACCGTCGACCGGATATCCAGCCAGTTGGAGGGGCAGGTCAAAATCCTGGCGCTGGCGGCGGGCGGCGCCCTCGTGCTGGGCGGGGTGGGCACCTATGTCATCAACGCGCGGCTGCGCCGGCACACGCACGGGATGAACGCCGCCGAGCTGAGCCGGATGCACGACTACCACGAGGCGGCGCTGCACGCGGTGCGGGAAGGGCTGCTCATGCTGGACGGACGGCGCAGGATCGCACTGATCAACGACGGCGGCCAGGAGCTGCTGGGTCTCGACGACAGCGCCGTGGGCCGGAACGTCGACGAGCTCGGGCTGCCCGCCCCGCTCGTCGGCGCGCTCCTCGCGTCGGAGCCGCGGGTCGACGAGGTCCATATGACGGCGGACCGGATCGTGGTCGTCAGTACCCGTCCGGTGATCGGCGGCGAGCGGCGCGGCACGGTCGCGACGCTCCGGGACCACACCGAACTCCAGGCACTGTCGGGCGAGTTGGACTCGGAACGCGGATTCACCCACGCCCTGCGCTCCCAGGCGCACGAGGCGGCGAACCGGCTGCACACGGTCGTGTCGCTGATCGAGATGGGACGGGTGGAGGACGCGGTGGAGTTCGCCACGGCGGAGCTGGAGCTGGCGCAGGTGCTCACGGACCGGGTCGTCGGCGCGGTGGGCGAGCCGGTGCTCGCGGCACTGCTGCTGGGGAAGGCGGCGCAGGCGAACGAGCGCGGCGTGGAGCTGGTGCTCGCGGAGGACAGCCGTATCGACGACGGGGTGCTGCCGCCGTCACTCGCCGCCCGTGACCTGGTGACGGTGCTGGGCAATCTGATCGACAACGCGATGGACGCCGCCCAGGGCACGGACGGCGCGCGGGTCACGGTCACGGCGCTGATCGAGGACGGCGAGCTGCTGCTGCGGGTGCGGGACACGGGGCCGGGCGTGGCCCCCGGCGACATGGAGGAGGTGTTCCGGCGCGGCTGGTCGACCAGGGGCGCGGAACGTGGGCTCGGGCTGGCCCTCGTACGGCAGGCGGTGCACCGGGCGCGCGGCACGGTGGAGCTGACACCGGGGCGGGACGGCGGGGCGGAGTTCACCGTACGGCTCCCGCTCGGCACGCGCGCCGAGCCGGGCACGGGACCGGGCACCGAAGCGGGACAAGACACCGAAGCGGGACGGGAGGGCGAAGCGACCCCCGCCGCCGGAGCGGGCCCGGACGCCGACAGCGGCTCCGGCACGGGCGGCGGCGCCGGTCGGGGCCCCGGCTCCAAGACGGGTCCCGGTGCCGGCGCGGACAGCGGCGCCGGCGCGGCCCCGGATGCGGCGGAGACCATGGCCGGTGCCACGACCGACGGTGGGGAGCGCGGCGGATCATGACCGGCAAGGCAGACGGCGGCTCCCGCCCCATCCGCGTACTCGTCGTCGAGGACGACCCCGTCGCGGCCGACGCCCATCAGCTGTACGTGGGCCGCGTCCCCGGTTTCACGGTGGCCGGTGTGGCGCACTCCCGCGTCGAGGCGGGCCGGCTGCTGGACCGCACCGACATCGACCTGATCCTCCTCGACCTCTACCTGCCGGACGGGCACGGGCTGCAACTGCTGCGCAGTCTGCGGGCCGCCGGCCACCACGCCGACGTCATCGCCGTCACGTCGGCGCGCGATCTCACCGTCGTACGCGAAGGGGTGTCCCTGGGCGTCGTGCAGTACGTGCTCAAGCCCTTCGCGTTCGCCACGCTCCGGGACAGGCTCAGCCGTTACGCCGAGTTCCGGGCCGCCGCGGGTGAGGCCAGCGGCCAGGACGAGGTGGACCGGGCGCTGGGGGCACTGCGGGCGCCCCAGCCCGCGTCGCTGCCGAAGGGGCTCAGCGGACCGACGCTGGAGTCGGTGACGCGGGCGCTGCGGGACGAGCGGGCGGGGCTGACGGCCACGGAGGCCGCGGCGCGGCTCGGGATCTCGCGGATCACCGCGCGCCGCTATCTGGAGCATCTGGTGGGGGCGGGGCAGGCGGACCGCAGCCCGCAGTACGGTCAGATCGGGCGCCCGGAGCTCCAGTACCGGTGGATCGTCTCCACCCGGTAGCGGCGGCGGGACCGACCGCGCACCACCACCACCGCGCGGAGCCGGCGGAAGCCGTCGGCCACCGCCGGTCAACCCCCTGGTGAGGGCCCCGGCCCGCCGTGAACAATGGCTCCATGACTGTTCTCGGCGCCGTCTTCCGCCCCCAGCTTCCCCCCGAGCGACTCCGCGGCGTCGCCCGCGCCGCGGACGAGGCCGGGCTCGACGAGCTGTGGCTCTGGGAGGACTGCTTCCTGGAGAGCGGTGTCGCCAGCGCCTCCGCCGCCCTGGCCTGGACGGAGCGGCTGCGTGTCGGGGTCGGTCTGCTCCCCGTACCGCTGCGCAATGTCGCGCTGACGGCGATGGAGGCCGCCACGCTGCACCGGCTGTTCCCGGGGCGGGCGATCCTCGGCGTCGGCCACGGCGTCCAGGACTGGATGGCGCAGACCGGTTCACGCGTCGAGTCGCCCGTGACCCTGCTCCGTGAGCATCTGCTGGCGCTGCGCGCGCTGCTGGCGGGCGAGCGGGTGACCACGGACGGGCGGTACGTGAAGTTGGACGCCGTCGCCCTCGACTGGCCGCCGCCCACCGTCCCCGCGCCGCCCGCCGTGTTCGCCGGAGCCACCGGGCCGCGCACGATGCGGCTGACGGGCGAGGCCGCCGACGGCACCATCCTGACCGGCGGCACGACACCCGGCGAGGTCCGTCGCGCCCGTCAACTCATCGCGGAGGGCCGGGAGTCGGCGGGCCGGAGCGGCGGCCACCACCCGGTGGTCGTCTACCTGCACACGGCGACCGGTCCCACCGGCGCCGGGCGGCTGCGGGCCGAGCTGGACGCCACCGGTCTGCCGCACGGCGTCGCGGGCCCGGCCGCCGCCGTCGCCGAGGCCGTACAGGCGCTCGTGGCGGCCGGAGCCGACACCGTGGTCCTCCAGCCGACGCCCGACGAACCGGACCCGGAGGGCTTCATCCGCTTCACGGCCGCCGAGGTCGGCCCGCTCGTGCCCCGCGAGGAGTGAGGACTGCACGGGGATTGACCTTGAGATTGACGCGGTCCTACGGTCGCCGGGCAGCCCTTCGTGGCCAAATGAGGAGGTCGTGCCCGTGCGCCCCACCGCCCCACTGTTCCTCGTCACGGTCCTGGTCGCCGGTGCGCTCACGGCGTGCGGCGGCGGATCCGGCAGCGATCCGGACACCATCAAGGTCGCCTACAACAGATCGACGGACAACAAGATCCGCTTCAAGGACAACTACCTGGAGTCCGTGAAGAAGGACTTCGAGAAGAACAATCCGGGCAAGAAAGTCGAACTGATCCCGATCCAGGCCCCGGACAACGACTACGCCACCAAGGCGCAGCAGATGATGCGCTCCCCGAAGACCGCGCCCGATGTGGTCTACGAGGACACCTTCCGCATCAATTCCGACATCAAGGCCGGCTATCTGCGCCCGCTGGACGAGTATCTGAACAAGTGGGACGACTGGGACCAGTTCGTCGACTCGGCGAAGTCCGCGGCCAAGGCGGAGGACGGCAAGACGTACGGCGTCCCGGACGGCACCGACACCCGCGGCCTCTGGTTCAACAAGAAGATCTTCGCCGACGCGGGGCTGCCCGCCGACTGGCAGCCCGAGGACTGGGCCGAGGTGCTGGACGCGGCGCGCACGGTCAAGGAGAAGGTCCCGGACGCGATCCCGCTCAACGTCTACACCGGCAAGGGCCCCGGCGAGGCGGCGGTGATGCAGGGCTTCGAGATGCTGCTGTACGGCACGGGCGAGGACCCGCTCTACGACCCGTCGGCGAAGAAGTGGGTGGCGGGCAGCAAGGGCTTCGAGGACGCCCTCGAATTCGTCCGCACCGTGTACTCCGAGAAGTTGGGCCCCGACGTCTCCGACGCGCTCGACCCCAACATCGGCACGCGCGTCGCGACCGAGTTCTTCCCGGAGGGGAAGCTCGCGATCTCCCTGGACGGCTCCTGGATGGGGCAGAACTGGATCAACAAGGGTCCCAAGGAGTGGCCCGAATGGTCCTCCGAGCTGGCCCAGGCGCCGATGCCGACGCAGAACGGGCAGGCGCCCGGCAGTGTGTCGATGTCCGGGGGCTGGGCGTGGTCGATCCCGCAGAAGGCCCAGAACCCCGATCTGGCCTTCGAGTTCATAAGGACCCAGCAGACGAAGGAGAACGCCGTCGAGTGGGATGTCGTCGGCGCGCAGATCGCCGTCCGTGAGGATGTGGCGGCCGATCCGAGGTATCTGAAGTCGATGCCCGGTATCGACTTCTTCACGAAGCTCGTCGAGGTGACCAACTACCGCCCCGCGCTGCCTGTCTACCCCCAGGTCTCGTCCGCGATCGGTGAGGCGATGGAGTCGGTGACGACGGGTGACTCGTCGGCGGCGGACGCCGCGAAGGCGTACGACGAGCAGCTGAGGACGATCGCCGACGGCGCGGTGGTCGAGAAGTGAGCACCGGCGCGCACGCGGTCGCGGCGGTGACGGCGGCGGCTCCGTGAGCGCGGTGAGCACCGCGGGCGGCCCGGTGAGCAAGGGCGGGCCCGCGGCGCCCGCGGGGGGCCGGGAGCGGGACGGGGGCCGAGGCGGTCGCGGCGCGGCGCGCCCGCTGCGCTGGCTGCCGCTGGCCCCGGCGACCGTGCTGCTGCTCCTGTTCCTCGCCGGTCCGATCGGATACTGCGTCTGGATCGCCTTCACCAACACGCAGTTGACGGGTTCGTCCACGTCGGACTTCGTCGGCCTGGACAACTTCCGGCGGGCGTTCGCCGACGACGACTTCCGTAACGCGGTGTGGCTGACGCTCGTCTTCACCTTCGTGTCGTCGATCGTCGGGCAGAACACGATCGGTCTCGCGCTGGCGGGGCTGATGCGGGCCGCGTCCCGGCCGGTGCGCACCGTCACGGGCGCGATCGTGATCGCGGCGTGGGTGCTTCCTGAGATCGTCGCGGCGTTCCTGCTGTACGCGTTCTTCCGCCGGGAGGGGACGCTGAACGCCCTCCTGGACTGGCTCCATCTGCCGTCCCAGAACTGGCTGTTCACGCTGCCCATCCTGGCGGTGTCGTTCGCCAACGTCTGGCGCGGGACCGCGTTCTCGATGCTGATCTACTCCGCCGCGCTGTCCGAGATCCCGAAGGACATCACGGAGGCGGCGGAGGTCGACGGGGCGAACGGCGTCCGCCGGCTGTGGCACATCACGCTGCCGATGATCCGGCGTTCCATCGGCACCAATCTGATGCTCAACACGCTCTCCACCCTCTCCGTCTTCGGGCTGATCTGGGCGATGACGCGCGGCGGGCCGGGCAACCGCAGCCAGACGCTGCCGGTGTTCATGTACGACCAGGCGTTCCTCAAGAGCCTGATCGGTTACGGCACGGCGGTCGCGCTGCTGCTGCTTCTCGTGGGCGCGCTGTTCTCGGTCGTCTATGTGCGTCTGCTCAAGGTGGAGGTGTGATGAAGCGCGCCACGCGCGTCCGGCTCGCCTCGGACGCCGCGCTGTTCGTGGTGGCCGGGGCCTTCCTGCTGCCGCTGCTCTGGCTGGTGCTGTCCTCCGTCGACGCCGAGGCGGACCTGCGGGTGCGGCTGCCGTCCTCGCCGACCACGGAGAACTTCGGCGCGGTCCTCACCGACGAGATCACGTTCACGCCGATGCTCAACAGCCTGCTGCTGTGCGGCAGCGCGACGCTGCTGACGGTGGCGTGCGCGGCGCTGGCGGCGTATCCGCTCTCCCGCTACCGCTCGCGGTTCAGCCGCCCGTATCTGCTGACGATCCTGTTCACGACGTGTCTGCCGATCACCGCGATCATGGTCCCGGTGTACGGGCTGTTCGTCCAGGTCAACCTGGTCGACACGATGTACGGTACGGCGCTGTTCCTGGCGACGTCCCAACTGCCCTTCTCCATCTGGCTGATGAAGAACTTCATGGACGGGGTGCCGACCGTCCTGGAGGAGGCGGCGTGGACGGACGGGGCCTCGATGCTCCAGACGCTGACCCGGATCGTGCTGCCGCTGATGGGGCCGGGGATGACGGTCGTGATGATCTACACGTTCATCCAGCTCTGGGGGAACTTCTTCGTCCCCTTCATGCTGCTCCTGTCCCCCGACCAACTGCCCGCGTCCGTGTCGATCTTCACCTTCTTCGGCAACTACGGATCGGTGGTCTACGGCCAGTTGGCGGCGTTCTCCATTCTCTACTCGACACCGGTGCTGCTGCTCTACATCCTCATCTCGCGCCGGCTGGGGGGTGGGTTCGCGCTGGGCGGCGCGGTGAAGGGCTGAGTCACCGGACCCGCGCGGCGCCCCGGGGAGCGACCTAGAAGACCGACTCGGCCTCGAACATCCGGTTCTCCGGCACCGTCTTGAGGCGGGTGACGGCCTCCGCGAGCGGCACCATCGTCACCGATGTGCCGTTCATCGAGGTCATCCTGCCGAAGTCGCCGTTGTGGACCGCCTCCACCGCGTGCCAGCCGAAGCGCGTCGCCAGCACCCTGTCGTACGCCGTCGGTGTGCCGCCGCGCTGCACATGGCCGAGGATGACGGGCCTGGCCTCCTTGCCCAACCGCCGCTCCAGCTCGCCCGCGAGGTGGTTGCCGATGCCCTCGAAGCGTTCGTGGCCGAACTGGTCGATCTCGCCCCGTACGTAGTGCATCGAACCCTCGGCCGGGTGCGCGCCCTCGGCGACACAGATGACCGCGAACTTCTTGCCGCGCGCGAAGCGCTCCTCGACCATCTTCACGATGCTGTCGACCTCGAAGGGGCGCTCCGGCAGGCAGATGCCGTGCGCGCCGCCCGCCATGCCCGACTCCAGGGCGATCCATCCGGCGTGCCGGCCCATGACCTCGACGACCATCACACGCTGGTGCGACTCGGCCGTGGTCTTGAGCCGGTCGATGGCCTCGGTGGCGACCGTCACAGCCGTGTCGAAGCCGAAGGTGCGGTCGGTGGAGGAGATGTCGTTGTCGATGGTCTTGGGCACGCCCACCACGGGCATGCCCGCGTCGGCGAGCATCCGGGCCGCCGTGAGGGTGCCCTCGCCACCGATCGGGACGAGCGCGTCGATGCCGTACTTGCGGCCCAGCTCGTCGGCGCTCTCGGCCGCCTCCCGCAGCCGGCCGCGCTCCAGCCGGGCGGACCCGAGGATCGTGCCGCCGCGTGCCAGGATGCCGCTGACCGAGTCGAGGTCGAGAGGGCGGTAGTGGCCGTCGAGAAGACCCTTGAAGCCGTCCTCGAAGCCGATGACCTCGTCGCCGTGTCCGGTGACGGCACGGTGGACGACCGAGCGGATCACGGCGTTCAGGCCGGGACAGTCGCCGCCTGCGGTGAGAACTCCGATACGCATCGCGCTGTGTCTCCTGCTCACTCGGGGTGTGGTCTGGTGCGGGCCTGCCACGGGCCGTACCGCCTACCCGTCTCGGAGGCGCCGTACCCACCCCCACGGGTATTGTCAAGAGGGCTTTGCCACCCTAACGGGCCCAACGGCCGAAACAGGAATTTCGCTTCCCGCCCCGCCAGCGCGGGGCCGCACCAACTCCCCCTCTTCCCCCATCTTCGTCGAACAGGAGAGCACGCGTGACCCGCAGCGTGTACGTGACCGGCATCGAACGCGGAGACGGCCGGCAGGTCGTCGAGCTGGGAGTCATGGAGCTTCTGACCCGCCAGGTGGACCGCGTGGGCGTCTTCCGTCCACTGGTCCACGCCGACGGCCCCGACCGCCTCTTCGACCTGCTGCGCGCCCGTTACCGGCTCTCGCAGGACCCGGCGTCCGGCTACGGCCTCGGTTACGCGGAGGCCGCCGGCATCCAGGCCGACGGCGGTACGGACGAGCTGGTCTCGCGGCTCGTCCGGCGCTTCCACGAGGTCGCGCGGGAGTACGAGGTGGTGCTCGTCCTCGGCACGGACTTCGCCGACACCCAGCTCCCCGACGAGCTGTCGCTCAACGCGCGGCTGGCCAACGAGTTCGGCGCCTCGGTGATACCGGTGGTCGGCGCCAAGGGCCAGCACGCCGACTCCGTACAGGCGGAGGCGCGCAACGCCCACCGGGCGTACGCCGGTCTCGGCTGCGACATCCTCGCGATGGTCGTCAACCGGGTGGCCCCCGAGGACCGCGACGCGATCGACACGCAGCTGCGGCAGCAGTTGCCGGTGCCCTGCTACACGCTGCCCGACGAGGCGGCGCTCGCCGCTCCGACCGTCGCGCAGATCACCCGGGCCCTCGGCGGCACGGTGCTGCTCGGGGACGACGCCGGCCTGGCGCGTGACGCGCTCGACTTCGTCTTCGGCGGCGCCATGCTGCCCAATCTGCTGGGCGCCCTGACTCCGGGCTGTCTGCTGGTCACACCGGGCGACCGGGCCGATCTGGTGGTGGGCGCGCTGGCCGCGCACTCGGCGGGCACTCCGCCGATCGCGGGCGTGCTGCTGACGCTGGACGAGCGGCCGGCCGACTCCGTCCTCACCCTCGCCTCCAGGCTCGCGCCCGGCACGCCGGTCGTCTCGGTGGTCGCGGGATCCTTCCCCACGGCCGGTGAACTCTTCGCGCTGGAGGGCAAGTTGGGCGCCGACACACCGCGCAAGGCGGAGACGGCGCTGGGCCTGTTCGAGCGGTACACGGACACCGGTGACCTGCTGGCGCGGATGTCGGTGGCGCGCAGCGGCCGGGTGACGCCGATGATGTTCGAGCACGACCTGCTGGAGCAGGCCCGCGCCGTACGCCGCCGGGTCGTCCTGCCGGAGGGCACGGAGGAACGGGTGCTGCGGGCGGCCGACGTGCTGCTGCGCCGCGACGTGTGCGATCTGACGCTCCTCGGGGACGTCGACGTCATCGTCAAGAAGGCCGCCGATCTCGGTATCGACCTGGCGGGCACGCAGCTCGTCGACCCTGCGACGGACGAGCTGCGGCAGCGGTTCGCCGAGCGTTACGCCGGGCTGCGCGCGCACCGGGGCGTGACGGTGGAGCTGGCGTACGACGTGGTGGCCGACGTGAACTACTTCGGGACGCTGATGGTCGAAGCGGGGCTGGCCGACGGCATGGTCTCGGGCTCCGTGCACTCCACGGCGGCCACGATCCGCCCGGCGTTCGAGATCATCAAGTCCGTGACGCCCTCGTCGAGCGTCTCCTCGGTCTTCTTCATGTGCCTGGCGGACAAGGTGCTGGTGTACGGCGACTGCGCGGTGATCCCGGACCCGGACGCGGGACAGCTCGCGGACATCGCGGTGCAGGCCGCCGCGACCGCCGCCCGGTTCGGCGTCGAGCCGCGGATCGCGATGCTCTCGTACTCGACGGGGACCTCGGGTTCGGGAGCGGACGTCGACAAGGTGCGCGAGGCGACGAAGCTGGTGCGCGCCGCGCGGCCCGAGCTGAGGATCGAGGGGCCGATCCAGTACGACGCCGCGGTGGATCCGTCCGTCGCGGCGACGAAGCTGCCCGACTCGGAGGTGGCGGGGCGGGCGACGGTGCTGATCTTCCCCGACCTGAACACCGGCAACAACACGTACAAGGCCGTGCAGCGTTCGGCGGGCGCGGTGGCGGTGGGGCCGGTGATGCAGGGGCTGCGCAAGCCGGTGAACGACCTCTCGCGCGGCGCCCTGGTGCAGGACATCGTGAACACCGTCGCCATCACCGCCGTCCAGGCACAGGGCGACGGCGCGTGACACCGCCGGGTCCCGGCCACACCGTCCCCTCCACGAAAGGCAGTCCGCCCGTGACCTCGCAGGCCACCCGAGTCCTCGTACTCAACTCCGGTTCCTCCTCGGTGAAGTACCAGCTCCTCGACATGCGCGACGGGGCCCGTCTCGCCGTCGGCCTCGTCGAGCGCATCGGCGAGAGCACGTCGCGGCTGGTGCACACACCGTCGGGCGACGGCACGGGCCGGCGCGAGCGTACGGGACGGATCGCCGACCACGAGCGGGCGCTGAAGGCCGTCGCCGAGGAACTGGCCCTGGACGGTACGGGTATCGACTCCCCCGAGCTGGCGGCGATCGGCCACCGCGTGGTGCACGGCGGGCTGGAGTTCAGCGCGCCGACGGTGATCGACGACGCCGTGCTCGCGGAGATCGAGCGGCTGGTGCCGGTGGCGCCGCTGCACAACCCGGCGAACATCACGGGCATCAGGACCGCGCGGGCGCTGCGCCCCGATCTGCCGCAGGTCGCCGTCTTCGACACCGCGTTCCACACGACGATGCCGGAGCACGCCGCGCGGTACGCGATCGACGTCGCGACGGCCGACGCGCACCGCATCCGGCGCTACGGCTTCCACGGCACGTCGCACGCGTACGTCGCACGGCGGACCGCCGAACTGCTGGGCCGCGCGCCGGGTGAGCTGAACCTGATCGTGCTGCACCTGGGCAACGGGGCGTCGGCGTCCGCCGTCGCGGGCGGACGCTGTGTGGACACCTCGATGGGGCTGACCCCCTTGGAGGGGCTGGTGATGGGTACGCGCTCCGGGGACATCGATCCGGCCGTGGTCTTCCATCTGGAGCGGGTCGCCGGGATGGGCACCGACGAGATCGACGAACTGCTCAACAAGAAGAGCGGGTTGACGGGGCTCTGCGGTGACAACGACATGCGGGAGATCCGCCGCCGGGTGGACGCCGGTGACGCCGCGGCGACGCTGGCCTTCGACATCTACGTCCACCGTCTGAAGAAGTACATCGGCGCCTATTACGCGGTGCTCGGCCGGGTGGACGCGGTGGTGTTCACCGCCGGCGTCGGCGAGAACGCGGCGCCGGTGCGGGAGGCCGCGATCGCCGGGCTCGGGGAACTGGGGCTGGCCGTCGACGCGGAGCTCAACGCCGTGCGGTCCGGCGAGCCGCGCCTCGTGTCGCCGGAGCGTTCGCGCGTCGCGGTGGCCGTGGTGCCGACCGATGAGGAAATGGAGATCGCCCGCCAGACCTTCGCATTGGTCGACGCCTGAGCGCCGCCCCGCCCATTTGTACCTTCCGCCAGACGGAATATTCCGAGCCGAAACAAACCGATAGGATCCGCCTTATGCGCCGTTCCAAAATCGTCTGCACACTGGGCCCCGCCGTCGACTCGTACGAGCAGCTGAAAGCGCTCATCGAGGCCGGTATGAACGTGGCCCGACTGAATATGAGCCACGGGTCCCACCCCGAGCACGAGGAGCGGTACCACCGCGTCCGGAAGGCGGCCGAGGCCACCGGCCGGGCCGTGGGCGTGCTCGTCGACCTCCAGGGCCCGAAGATCCGGCTGGAGACCTTCGCCGAGGGCCCCGTCGAGCTGGTGCGCGGTGACGAGTTCGTCATCACCACCGAGGACGTCGCCGGGGACAAGGGCATCTGCGGCACCACCTACAAGGGCCTGCCCGGGGACGTCGCGAAGGGCGACCAGGTCCTGATCAACGACGGCAACGTCGAGCTGCGGGTGACCGAGGTCGAGGGTCCGCGGGTCAGGACGCTGGTGGTCGAGGGCGGGGTCATCTCCGACCACAAGGGCATCAACCTGCCGGGTACGGCGGTCAATGTCCCCGCGCTCTCCGAGAAGGACGTCGAGGACCTGCGCTTCGCCCTGCGGATGGGCTGCGACATGGTCGCGCTGTCCTTCGTGCGCGACGCGGACGACATCAACGACGTCCACAAGATCATGGACGAGGAGGGCCGCCGGGTCCCCGTCATCGCCAAGGTCGAGAAGCCGCAGGCCGTCGCCAACATGGAGGCCGTCGTCGCGGCGTTCGACAGCATCATGGTGGCCCGCGGCGACCTGGCCGTCGAGTACCCGCTCGAAAAGGTCCCGATGGTGCAGAAGCGGCTCATCGAGCTGTGCCGCCGCAACGCCAAGCCGGTGATCGTGGCGACCCAGATGATGGAGTCGATGATCACCAACTCCCGTCCGACGCGCGCCGAGGCGTCGGACGTGGCGAACGCGATCCTGGACGGGGCCGACGCGGTGATGCTGTCGGCGGAGTCGTCCGTCGGCGCGTATCCCGTCGAGACGGTCAAGACGATGTCGAAGATCGTCGTCGCGGCCGAGACGGAGCTGCTGTCGAAGGGGCTCCAGCCGCTCGTGCCGGGCAAGAAGCCCCGTACGCAGGGTGGTTCGGTCGCCCGCGCGGCCTGCGAGATCGCGGACTTCCTGGGCGGCAAGGCGCTGATCGCCTTCACCCAGTCCGGCGACACGGCCCGCCGTCTGTCGCGCTACCGCACCTGTCAGCCGATCCTCGCCTTCACGACGGACGAGGCGACGCGCAACCAGCTCTCGCTGAGCTGGGGCGTCGAGTCCTTCGTCGTACCGCACGTGGACACCACGGACGCGATGGTCGACCTGGTGGACGCGGAGCTGCTGAAGCTTCAGCGCTACAACGAGTCGGACACGATGGTCATCACGGCCGGCTCCCCTCCCGGCGTCCCGGGCACGACGAACATGGTCCGCGTCCACCATCTGGGCGGCACCCTCACCCCGCAGAGCTGAACGCGCGATCGCCGGCCGGCCCGTGGTGGGCCCGGCCGGCGATCGGGGACGGGACGGCGCGCCGGGGCGTGTCCGGAGAGTCCCTAGTCGGTGATGTAGTTGTGGAGCCCGGGAACCGTCAGCGTGCCGCCGAACTGGCCCGCCTGGAGCACCTTGACGTCCGTGAAGAACGCGAACGGGACGTTGACCGGCGGCGGGGTCTGCGGGCTGAACGTGATCGGGATCAGCCCGAACAGATTGCCCTTCAACTCCTCCGTGTACATGGTGACCTGGCCGTCGCGGATGACCGACGTCGAGTCCTGCCTGCTCGCCACGTGCGCCGTACGGCCCTCGGGGTAGACGACCTTCTGGTGCAGGTCCTTGATGTCCACCTCGGACGCGGTGAACTTCAGCGCCTTCTTGATCTTCCCGCTGCCCGTCTTCACCTCGACGATGCCGTGGTAGTCGAGCCCCCGCAGCGTGAGCTTGGTGCTCTCCAGCCGCCACGGGTCGTCCGGCAGCAACGGGATGCCCGGCTCCAGTTCGGCGGCGGCCAGCGCCTCCGGATCGGCCTCGGGGCAGGGGAAGCGCGGCTTGCCGTCGGCGCCCTCGGGGATGTCGTCGTCCTTGCGCGCCTCAAGTCCCTTCGCGGCGTCGTCGAGTTCCTCGACGTCCGCGCCGGCCTTGTCCGCGGCGTCCCTGATGGCGTCCTCGGTGCTGTCGGCGCCGCCGGGCTTCTCGGTGCCCTTCCCCGTGTCCGGTTCCGGGTCCGCGGGCTTGTCCGTCCCCGGCTTCCCGGGCTCCGGGTCGGCGGGCTTCTCCGGCGCCGGCTCGTCCGTCTCCTTGTCCGGTACGCCGAGGAGGTCGCCCAGCGCGTCGCCCAGCCCCAGCGGGTCGAGCGGGTTCCTGGGCTTCGTCGTGCTCGGCCCGGGCGCGGGCTCCTTGGGCGCGGCGGGCTTCTGCGCGTCGGCCGCGGGCGGTGTCTCGCCGGGCGTGGGCCCGGAAGCGTCACCGTCGTCCCCGGCACCGCCGGCGGGCGGCTCCGGCTTGTCCGAGGCGTCCCCTGACGGATCCCCGGACGCGTCGTCCGACGGCTTCTCGGACGGCGACGGCGGGGCCGACTCCTCCGGCGGCTCGTCGGAGCGCGTGACGCACGGCCCCGGCGCGAACGGGATGTCCTTGGCGTCCTCGGCGAGCGCGAGCCGGGGGGTGAGCCCCATCCCGACGAACACCGCCGTCGGCATCGCGGCCAGCGCGAACGCCTTGCCGGCCGGGATCTGGAGCTTGGTCAGCAGCGACTTCCTGGGGGCGGCGTGGCGCGGACCGCTTCTCTCGCGGGCCCGCCCGCCTCCGGCCGTCTCCGGCCGTGTGTCGTCACCCCGCACTGTTCCTCCCGCCGTTGGCATGGGCAGTCGTCTCCGTCAGCTTCGGGTCCCCGTCAGACGGGCCGGGGAGAAAAGGGCCGTCCCCGCCTCCGTCCGGGGTGCCCTGGTCGACGGCTCCGCCGTCGGGTCCGAACGTCTGCTGTCGTACGGCAGTGTGCTTGTCCGACCGGTCATCGGCCCGGTCGTCGGGGTGCTCCTCGTCGGCCCCCGCGGGCCGGCCCGGCGCCCAGGAGATGGACAGGGCTCCGCCGATGAGGGCGAGCAGGAACCCGATGCCGAAACCACCGATGTTGGCCACGGGTATGGAGACGAGTCCCAGCAGGATGGTGGCGACCCCCGCGAAGACCCGCACGATGCTCTGGAACCACATCGTCAGTCCCAGGGTGGCCAGCAGGACACCGATGATCAGCGAGCCCGCGCCCGCCGTGGTCGCCATCGTCAGTGTGAGATGGCCCAACTTCAGCTCGGCGTAAGGGAAGTAGACGATCGGCACCCCGCTGAGGATCGCCAGCAACCCCGCCCAGAACGGCCGAGTACCCCGCCAGGCGCGGAAGCGCAGCCGCCAGTAGGTGAATCGGCCGCGGGGGTCCGAAGGCTCGGCGCTCATGGAAAACAGCTCCCTGGAACCAGTGTTGCTGTGAGAGAGGGGGAGTCGGGCGGACGCGACCGCGTCGTGCGGAGGCGCCCGCCCCAGGGGGCGTGGTGCTCAGGACCCGATGGGGGTCTAGTAGCACTCCTTGGTGCCCTTGTGCAGCTTCAGGCTCAGCCCGCTGAGCTCGAAGGTGCCGGCCGTGGTCGCCCACGCCGTCTGCTTCACATCGGTCAGCACCGCCTCTTCGGCGCGCTGGGCGAAGCCGAAGGGGTTGACCTTCTTCTCGGTCCCCGGCTGGATCCTCGTGTCGCCGGCCGCCACACCGATGTCGATGTTCTTGAACTTGGCGTCGGCTTCGAGCTTGGCGACGTCCAGATACAGGTTGGTCGCCTTGACCGGCTTCGACTTGTCCCCGCCGGCCCGCAGCTCAAGGCTGACGCTGCCGAAGACCGGGACGTCCGGAGTGACCACCGACTGGCACATGTTGCTGATCGTGGCCGAGCTGAAACCGGAGACGGCCACCGGGTGGGCGGTCTTGTTGCCCTTGAGATCGGTGCCGTCGGCGAGGCTTCCGTACTGAACGAAGTCCTGGCCCACCAACTGGTCGGCCGAGACCTTGAAACTCTGCCCCGACACACTGAACGACGCGGCGAGCGCGCCCTGTGCGAGAGCGACACCTATCGCGGCCGTCGCGGCCACGCTGGGCACCATGACGACGGCGAACCGCTTCCATCTGGTCCCGCCACGTGCTTGGGACTCCATCACTTTCCTCCTTCTCGGACGTACATCTCCGGATCGGGCGTCGGCCCGTCCTGGGATGGGAGAAGTGCTACGTCCTCGGGAAGGAGAGCGCCGTTAAGTATCAGCGGAACGAGCCGCGTCAGAATCACCGACGATCACCCCCGAGCGACAACCACTGGGCCACGCGCGTCGCGTGGCCGCCGGACAGGCCCCGCCGGTCGGCGGGAACCCCCCTGTCCCGGGTCGGCGCCACCGCTCCGCCGGCCCGCCCGGTGGGGTCCCGACCGCGGTGGGCACGACTGGGTCGCCGTACCGGTGCGCTGTCGGACCGAGCGTGGACGATCGTGGTGTATTCACGCTCGGGACACAAGGGGGTTCGTTACTGGCAAGTAATGAGTGGTTCACGCAGGAGCCACGAGGCGGCGCCGCACGGGCACACAGGGTGCCCCAAATCGCCCCGACAGAACTCGTGAATACCGCCAATAACCGGACAGACCAAGACGGTTGATTTACTCGGAGTAACAGCAACCCCGCTTTACCAAGTTTTGGTAAAGCGGGGTCGTCGGAGTCGTCGAGTCGGCAAATCGTTATGTGCCGCCCCGCGGCGCCTGCCGGAGGCGGGGCGGTCTCAGAAAAGGACCCTGGCAAGTGCCTGTCGCGCGGCGGTCACCCGGGGGTCGTCCGAGCCGATCACCTCGAAGAGTTCGAGCAGTCGCAGCCTCGCCGCGTCCCGGTCGTCGCCCGTCGTGCGCCGGACGGCCTCGACCAGCCGCCCGAAGGCGTCCTCGACATGACCGCCGACCAGATCGAGGTCGGCGGCGGCGATCTGCGCGGGGACGTCGTCCGCCCGCTCCGCCGCCTCCTTGCGCACCCGCTGCGGGTCCATCCCCTTGACGCGGGCGAGCAGTTCGGCCTGGGCGAGACCGAGCTTCGCCTCGGTGTTGCCGGGGTCGTCGGCGAGCACGTCGCGGTACGCCTGCGCGGCGCCGTCGAAGTCGTCGGCGTCCAGAGCGCGTACGGCGGTTTCGAGCAGCGCGTCGTACGGCCCCACCCGCTCCTCCGGCTCGGCGTCCGCGCCGGCCTCCGGGGCGTCGGCGTCGACCGTGATGCCGGTCAGGCCGAAGCGCTGCTCACCGACCTGGATCAACTGGTCCAGCGTCTCCCGGATCTGGGCCTCGGGAGCCGCGCCCTGGAAGAGGGGCAGCGCCTGGCCCGCCACCACGGCGAAGACCGCCGGGATGCCCTGGATCTGGAACTGCTGCATCAGCATCTGGTTGGCGTCGACATCGACCTTGGCGAGCACGAACCGGCCGTTGTACTCACGGGCCAGCCGCTCCAGTACGGGACTGAGCTGCTTGCACGGCTCGCACCACTCGGCCCAGAAGTCGATGACGACCGGGACCTCGGCGGAGCGCTGGAGGACATCGCGCTCGAAGCCCGCCTCGTCGACGTCGATCACCAGACTGGAGGGGGGTACGGCACCGGTGTCGCCCCGACGGGCCGCCTCGGCGCGGGCCTGCTCGGCCTTGGCCTTGGCCTCACCGGCCGCCTTCACCGCGGCGAGATCGACGACGCCGCTCATGGACATGTTCCTAGGCTGCATGAGTACATCCTCCCCTCTCCGCGCGCGCATGTGAAAAGCAACCGGACATCTCGCGCCGTCCGTTTCCGCGGTAACGGACCGCCCGCACACGACCGCGCCCGCCGCGAGGCCCCGCGGGATGCGGAGCACACGGCCGGACACGGTCCTCGCACCCCACGCGTGCCTGAACACGCACGGGGCAAGTCCCCCGTGGGGGACCGGATTCGGCACGGGGTCCCCACCCCGCGCCCAGTGGTCGCCGCTCAAGAACCGCTCAAGGAGAGACGGCCTTTCGCTACGGCTCGTAGCGTAACCGACAAGCTCCCTCGTCCGTGTGAGATTCATCCGGTGAACTGACTCACAACGGATTCCCTACCGACGGGTATGGTCGCGGACATGCTGAGCCGCAGCCACCGCAGCCCCAACCGTGCCGGCCGTCCCCGCAGCGCCGCGGCGGACACCGCGATCCTGCTGGCGACCAGGGCGGCGCTGGTGGAACTGGGCTGGTCCAAGCTGTCGATGGGCGATGTCGCCGCGCGCGCCGGCGTCGCCAAGACCACGCTCTACCGGCGCTGGGCGAGCAAGAACGAGTTGGTGGTCGACGCGGTCGCCGTCCTCTTCGACGAGATCGAGATCCATGACCGGGGCAGCCTCAGCGCCGACATCGAGGGTGTGGTGCTCCAGTTCGCCGCGCTGCTGGAGCGGCCGGAGACCAAGACGGCGCTGATGGCGGTGGTCGCGGAGTCGACGCGGGACGACGCGCTCCGCGACCGGATCCGTACGGCGATCGTCGACCGGCAGAAGGGGCTGGTGCTCAAGGGCCGCGAACGCGCCCAGGCGCGGGGCGAGTTGCCGTACGAGAGCGATCCCGGGGCGGCGGCCCGCAACGCCGACCTGATCTTCGACGTGATCGCGGGCGCCGTGGTGCACCGGACGCTGGTGAGCGCGGAGCGGGTCGACGAGGAGTGGGCGCGCGGTTTCACCCTGCTGCTGGTGGCGGGGCTGGGCGCGGCCCAGGGCTCCTGAGGGCTCCGTCCCGGGCGCGGTCGCGTTCCGGGGCGCGGTCGCGTTCCCGGCCGCCCGCGAGGGGGCCCGGTGGTCCTCGCGCCCCCCTCGCGGGCCGTCAGAAGCCGGGCGGCTCCGTGTACGTGCCCCACTCGTCCCGCAGTACTCCGCAGATCTCGCCCAGCGTCGCCTCCGCGCGGACGGCCTCCAGCATCGGTCCGATCATGTTCGACCCGTCGCGCGCCGAGGCCAGCATCGCGTCCAGCGCGACACGGACAGCGGCGTCGTCACGCCCCGACTTCCGTTCCGTCAGCTCCGCCACCTGGTCGCGCTCGACCTCGTGGCTGACCCGCAGGATCTCCAGGTCGCCGGTGACCGAGCCGTGGTGGACGTTGACGCCGACGACCCGCTTGTCGCCCTTCTCCAGCGCGCGCTGGTACTGGAAGGCGGACTCGGCGATCTCGCCGGTGAACCAGCCGTCCTCGATGCCGCGCAGAATGCCGGACGTGATCGGGCCGATGGGGTGCCGCCCGTCGGGATGCGCGCGCAGACCGCGCTCCTTGATCTGCTCGAAGATCTTCTCCGCGTCGGCCTCGATGCGGTCGGTGAGCTGCTCCACGTACCAGGAACCGCCCAGCGGGTCCGCGACGTTGGCGACGCCGGTCTCCTCCATCAGCACCTGCTGGGTGCGGAGCGCGATCTCGGCGGCCTGCTCACTGGGGAGCGCCAGGGTCTCGTCCAGGGCGTTGGTGTGCAGCGAGTTGGTGCCGCCGAGGACCGCGGACAGGGCCTCGACCGCGGTCCGCACGACGTTGTTGTACGGCTGCTGCGCGGTGAGCGAGACGCCCGCCGTCTGGGTGTGGAAGCGCAGCCACTGCGCCTTGTCGGTCTTCGCGCCGTACGTCTCCTTCATCCAGCGCGCCCAGATCCGGCGCGCGGCGCGGAACTTGGCGATCTCCTCGAAGAAGTCGAGGTGCGCGTCGAAGAAGAAGGACAGACCGGGGGCGAAGACGTCGACGTCCATGCCGCGCGAGAGGCCGAGCTCCACGTAGCCGAAGCCGTCGGCGAGCGTGTACGCCAGCTCCTGCGCGGCCGTGGCCCCGGCCTCACGGATGTGGTAGCCGGAGACGGAGAGCGGCTTGTACGCGGGGATGGACGCCGCGCAGTGCTCCATCAGATCGCCGATCAGGCGCAGATGGGGCTCGGGCTGGAAGAGCCACTCCTTCTGCGCGATGTACTCCTTGAAGATGTCGGTCTGGAGCGTGCCGTTCAGCACGGCGGGGTCGATGCCCTGGCGCTCGGCGGCGACCAGATACATGCAGAAGACCGGGACGGCGGGGCCGCTGATGGTCATGGACGTCGTGACGTCCCCGAGCGGGAGATCACCGAAGAGGATCTCCATGTCGGCGGCGGAGTCGATCGCGACGCCGCAGTGGCCGACCTCGCCGAGGGAGCGCGGGTCGTCGGAGTCGCGGCCCATGAGGGTCGGCATGTCGAAGGCGACGGAGAGACCGCCGCCGCCGTTGGCGAGGATGGTCTTGTAGCGCTCGTTGGTCTGGCGCGCGTTGCCGAAGCCGGCGAACTGGCGGATGGTCCACGTACGGCCCCGGTAGCCGGTCGCGTGGAGGCCGCGGGTGAAGGGGTACTCGCCCGGCCAGCCGATCCGCTCGAATCCCTCGTACGTGTCACCCGGGCGCGGCCCGTAGACCGGCTCGACGGGGTCACCCGAGAGCGTGGAGAAGTCCGCGTCCCGCTTGCGGGCCTTGTCGTAACGGGCCTGCCAGCGTCGGCGGCCCTCCTCGATCGCTGCGGTCTCGGCCTGCGCGTGAGCGTCCATACTCCGAATTTACTAGGACGTCCTAGTAAAAGTCGAACGTTGACCGCCGCGAGTTTCCTCACGGCGGTGGGCGGGACCGGGGCCGGGGCTCCCCGACGGGCTGGGGAGCCGGGTCGGAGCCGGGCTCAGACCTCGACGGGGGCGGTCCCGTCGCGGACGATCAGCGGCTGGACCTCTCGGGTGATCTTCGGTTCGACGAAGAACGAGGCGACCGGGATGCAGCCGGCGGCCAGCACCCACAGGAGCTTGCCGAAGGACCACTTCGCCTTGGAGCCCAGGTCGAAGGCGAAGACGACGTAGACGATGAAGAGCAGACCGTGGATCTGGGAGATCACCATGGTGTCGCCGGTGTCGAAGCCGTACTTCAGCACGATGGCGACGGTGAAGACCAGCAGCCAGACGGCGGTGATGTACGCCATGACCCGGTAGCGGGTCAGGATGCTCTGTTTCATGGCATCGAGCGTAACGACCCGAAAGGTCCCCGCGGACGGCGGGGCTCAGTTCTCCTCGAAGTCCTTGGCCGAGATGCGCAGCGGTCGCAGTATCGCGAAGATCTCGGCGCACTCCTCCGCGTCGTACGCCCCGAGGCCGAACTCCATCTCCATCAGGTCGCGGGTCGCGGCCTCCACCACCTCGCGGCCCCTGCCGGTGATCGAGGCGAGGGTGCCGCGGCCGTCGTTGGGGTTGGGGCGCTTGTCGACCAGACCGGCCTTGACCAGCCGGTCGACCGTGTTCGTGACGGACGTCGGGTGGACCATCAGCCGCTCGCCGATCTTGGACATGGTCAGCTCGCCGGCCTTGGAGAAGGTGAGCAGCACCAGTGCCTCGTAGCGCGCGAAGGTCAGCCCGTACGGTCTGACCACCGCGTCGACCTCGGCGAGCAGGATCTGATGGGCCCGCATGATCGAGGTGATGGCGCCCATCGACGGCACGGGGCCCCAGCGCTGCCGCCACAGCTCGTCGGCGCGGGCGATGGGATCGAAGGCAAGGCTGAGCGGCTTGGACACGTCAGCGACCTTACCGAGTGGTCATATCGCGGTCTGCCCCTACTCCCGGATTGCGGGGTACCCCGGTCCGGCGGACCTCGTACACCAGCAGGACGGAACAGAGGGTTCCGATCACCCCGGCCCCGGTGACGACATGGTGCACGGGGACGAACTCGGCGGCGAGACCCGCCAGCGCCATGCCGAGGCCCTGCACGGTCATCAGCCCGGCGGTCATCAGCGTCATGGCCCGGCCCCGGAGCTCCTCCGGAACGGCCTCCACGAACCACTGGTCGAGGCCGATGACGTACACCGCGCCGACACCGGACAGGGCGAGGGCGACCAGGGCCAGGGTGATACCGGGTGTGACGGCGTAGACGAGCAGCGGCAGCAGCCCCAGGGCCGCGGAGGGGAGCACGATCCGTGAGCGGGCGCGGGGGCTGAGGGCGGAGCCCGCGACGAGTTCCGCCGCGATGTGCCCGACGGGCATCGCGCACATCATCAGACCGAGTGCGGCGGGGCCGACGCCGATCCGGTCGGCGTACGGCGCCATCAGCGCCTCCGGCGCGACGACGAACATCGCCGGGATCCAGAAGAGCAGCGTCAGCGCGCGGATCCGCCGGTCGGCGAAGACCAGCCGGGCACCGTCGAGCGAGTCCCGCAGCAGATTCGCGCCGCTGTCCTTCTTGAGAAGGCGGGCCGGCCTGTCCTTCGTACCGAGGCGCAGCAGCGTGGCCGAGCAGAGGAAGGTGACGACCGTGATCGCGATCGCCCCGCGCGGGGGTACGACGGCGAGGAGGAAGCCGCCGACGGCGAACCCGGCGAGGAGCGCGCTCTGCGACACGATCCGCAGGAGGGAGCGTCCGAGGACATAGAGATCGCCCTCCCCGAGGATGTCGGTGAGGGCCGCCATACGGGTCCCGGTGAACACGGGCGCGACGGCGGCGACGGCGCACCGCAGCGCGAGCAGCCCCGCGATGGGCGTCCCGGGGACCACCATCACGGCGACGCACCCCGCGCAGACGAGGTCGCACACGACGAGGACCCGGCGCGCGGGGAACCGGTCGGCGACCCCGGCCAGGAGCGTCCCGCCGAAGACGTAGGGCAGCAGCCCGAGCGCGAAGGTGAGGGCGCTGAGGAAGGGCGATCCGGTGAGGTCGTAGACGAGGACGGTGAGGGAGATCTCGGTGACGACGACCCCGAGGAGGGACAGCAGGTGCGCGGCGAAGACGAACCGGAACTCCCGCACCCGGAACACCGTGCGATACCCCCGCGCGCCGTCGGTGTCGCCGGACGGCCCGGCGGGCGGGTCCGCCGGGCCGGCCCGTCCGGCGACCGAGGACACCGGCGGGGCGGCCGGGACGGGCGGGTGCTTCGGCGCGGCGGGCTCGGGCAGCCGGCGGGGTGATTCGGTAGGCATGGGAGGAAGCCTCGTCCGCGGGCACCCCGCGCTCTAGACTTTCGGCTCCGGCCGAATCTCTCCCGACCGAGTGAGGACCCACCCGTGGCGTTCCAGTTGCACTTCGGCGAGCACGACCTGCTGCGCTGCCGGTTCGCCCTGTCACCGCTCTGGGAGACGCAGGAGGCCGTACGCACCCTCTCGCGGCCCGAACGGCACGGGTACCACCTGCCGTGGCTGCGGCGGATCAGAAGCGCCGCCGCCGGGATCGACCTGCGGCGGCTGTGGCTGCTGATGCCGCAGATCGGGCACAATCCCGACTTCTTCTGCCCCCCACCCGAGAGCCCCGTCATCAGCTTCGCCGAGGAGATCGCGCAGGTGCGCGCGACTCCCCCCGGCGCCGCCCACCGGGACCTCACCCTGGCGCTCGCGGAGACTCCCGGCGCCGCCGAGAGCGAGCTCGGGCGCGAGATGCTGGACGATCCCGCGCGCGCCGTGCGGGAGATCGCCGGACTGCTGGAGCAGGTCTGGCAGCGGTTGATCGAGCCGGACTGGCCCCGTCTGCGCGCGCTGCTCGAAGCCGACATCGCCTACCACTCACAGCGGCTCGCCGACGGCGGATTCGAGCGGCTGCTGGGCGAGTTGAGCCCCCGGCTGGTCTGGGCCGACTCCACCCTCACCGTCCTCGGCACGCGCGGCGACCACGAGCGGGAGCTGGGCGGACGCGGTCTGGTCCTCGTCCCGAGCGTCTTCACCTGGCCCGAGATCATCGGCGGGCACGAGCCGCCCTGGCAGCCCGCCCTGATCTATCCGGCACGCGGCATCGGCGGCCTGTGGACGGAGGCGGCCGACCGTACGCCGGAGACCCTGGCCCGGCTGCTCGGCCGGGTCCGGGCCGATGTCCTGTGCGCGCTCGAAGAACCCGCCGGGACCACCGCGCTGGCGCACCGGCTGGGTCTCGCGCCCTCCTCGGTGTCCGCGCACCTGTCGGTGCTGCGCGACGCGGGCCTGCTGACGTCGCGGCGCCATTCGCACCAGGTGCTGTACGAGCGGACGCCGCTCGGGATCGCGCTCGCGGTGTCGTAACGGTACGAAATGTGACCGTTATGTCACGATTGCCCGGTCCTGTGCTTCTCCGGTCGTTCAAGGGGGCTGGATGTCCAGCCGCACACCGCGCCGCCTGCGCGCCGCAGCCCCGGCCTCCGCCGCCGCTCTCGCACTCGCACTCGCGTCCGCGCTCACCGCCTGCTCGGCCGGCTCCGGCTCCCCCGCCGCCCCCGACAGGACCGGCACGGCGGCCGTACGGGGCGAGGCGGCCCCCACCGGCGGCTCGCCGTTCTGGGTGGACCCGCGCAGCGACGCGGCACGCCAGGTCGAGGAGTGGCAGGCCGAGGGCCGTACCGAGGACGCCGAACTCCTCAAGCGGATCTCGGAGCGCCCCGTGGCCGACTGGCCCTCCGGCGACGACCCCGCCCCGGAGATCCGCAGGGCCGTCAAGGGCGCGGCGGGAAAGCGCACGGTGGTGCTCGTCGCCTACAACATCCCGCACCGCGACTGCGGCCTCTACTCGGCCGGCGGTGCCCGCGACGCCCGTGCCTATCTCGACTGGATCGACTCCTTCGCCGGCGCGATCGGCGACGCCCGCGCCCTGGTGATCCTTGAGCCGGACGCCGTCCCGCACCTGGCGGACGGCTGCACCCCCGCCCAGCACCACGCCGAGCGCAACCAGCTCCTGTCGGACGCGATCGGGCGGCTGAAGGAGCAGCCGGCCACCAAGGTCTATCTGGACGCCGGCAACCCGAACTGGATCAAGGAGCCGGAGAAGCTCGCGGAGCCGCTGCGCACGGCCGGTGTCGCCGGGGCGGACGGCTTCTCGCTCAACGTCTCCAACTTCGAGACGGACGAAGCCGTCAAGTCCTTCGGCGCCCGGCTGTCCGGGCTCCTCGACGGCGCCCACTTCACCGTCGACACCAGCCGCAACGGCGAGGGCCCCCTCCAGGGCGAGGGGGACGAGACCTGGTGCAACCCGCCGGGCAGGTCGCTCGGGACACCGCCGACCACCGAGACGGAGGACGAGCTGATCGACGCGTACCTGTGGATCAAACGGCCCGGCGACTCGGACGGCACCTGCCGGGGCGGCCCGGCCGCCGGTACCTGGTGGCCGGAGTACGCGCTCGGTCTCGCCCGCCGCGCGGGCGCCTGACCGCCGTCCCGGTCCGCCGCTACTCCCCCTTCACCTGGATCCACTTCGCCTCCGACGACACCCCCTCCTCGTCGGTCACGAAGAGCATGTACCAGCCCGGCGGCACCAGCGTCGGGTCCGACGGGACGTCAACCGTCACCGACCCGCCGCGCCTGGTCAGGGCGAGGTCGATCGAGCGCTGCTCCACGTCCGTGCTGTGCGTGACCGCGCTCGGCCGCATCAGCCGCGCCGTCCTGATCCGCTGCGAGTTCTCCGTACGGAAGGTCGCGCGCCCGTTCTGGTCGAGTTCCGTCGGCCCCTCCCCCAGCACCGGGCGCCGCTTCTCGCGCCCGCCTTCCAAGGAGGGCGGTGTGTAGATCTCGACGCGCTGCTCGAACGTGCCGAGTTTCGTGTTGTCGGCGTCGTCGAAGAGCGGGTCGGAGCCGAAGGTCGCCACCCGCCCGTCGGGCAGCAGCAGCGCCTCGGAGTGGTAGTTGCGGCCGACCGTCGGATCGGCCGCCTTCCGGAAGGTGTTGGTCCTCGGGTCGTAGAACTGCGCCTTGAGGATGTCGCTGGCGCTGCGCCCCCGGTAGTCGGAGGAACCGCCGCTGGTGAAGACCGTGTCGTCCGGCATGATCACACTGCTGAGGTAGCGCGTCCCCTGCGGCAGGTCCGGCCCCGGCCGGAACGCCGGGCTGTCCTCCTTCAGATCCACGATGGCCGTACGGGAGGTGGACTTGGACGACTCGCCGACCCCGCCGCCGCCGAGGACCATCACGCGCTGGTCCTGCGCGGGAGGCAGCACCAGCGAGGCCGAGGTCTCCGTCTGGTCGAGCAGGGTGAGTCCGCCGACCTTCGTGAAGATGTTCTTGTCCAGGTCCCACAGCCCCGGCTGACGGCCCGCCGTGGCGGGCCCGTAGCCGGCGTTGGAGCCCGAGTAGAAGACCTTGCCGCCCTTGGTGAGGAAGAGCGCGGGATACGTCGGGAAGTAGCGCGTGGGGCCCTTGGACCACTTCTTGGACCGGGGGTCGTAGATCTCGTTGTCGCCGGTCAGTACGGCGCCGACGTCGTCCAGCCCCGAGACGGCGAGCACCCGGCCGTCCTCCAGGGTGACCAGCGTCGGGTACCAGCGGGCGTCCTTCATCGGCTCGACCCGGACGTACCTCTCCGCGACCGGGTCGAACTCGTACGCCGCCTTGATCCCCTGGAAGTCCTGCTTCTCGGTGGTCAGCTTCTGCGCCAGGCCGTAGTGGTTCTGCGCGTCCTTGCCCTTGAGACCGACGATCTCGTACTGGGCCGCCTCGGTCGTCAGCGCCCGCGGCCCCTTCTCCGCGGCCTCCACGAAGACGCGCGCCTCGCCCGCCGTGACCTTCGTCTTCCACGGCAGCATCCGGCCGCTCTCGGCGTACGAGATCTTGAAGTCCCGCTTGGCCCTGGGCACGGTGACGTCGAACTTGCTCACGTACTCGACACCGGACGGCGAGCGGAAGCGGGTGCCCTTCTTGAAGGTGCGCGCCTTGTCCGGGTCCTCGTTCTTGACGCGCATCCCGCCGCCCGCGCGGTCGACCTCCCCGTCGAGGACCTCGTAGCGCGCGGTGCCGCCGGCCACCAGCAGCCGTCCGTCGGGCAGTTGGGAGTGGCCGGAGCAGAAGAAGTCCTCGGGGGTGGGGATCTTCCGGTACGAGTTGTCCGCCGGGTCCCACAGGACGGTGTCGAAGGTGCCCGCGTCGAACTTCTCCTGGCTGTTGCCGGATCCGGCGATGAGCAGCACCTTGCCGGTGTGCAGGAGCGCGGCGTGGATGGCGTTGGTGCGGTACTCCTCGGGCACGTCCAGCACCTCCCAGGAGCCGTACCGCGCCTTGTAGCCCGGCTGCGCGATCTTGTACGCGTGGTACTTCTCCTGGGCGAAGGAGATGGCGGCCGGCGCGTTCAGCGACATCAGCACCAGCACGGCGCCACCGCCGAGCAGCGTCTTCTTGAACTTTCGCGAGGGCCGGTAGGCCATGGCTCAGTTCCTTCCTGTCGTGGTGACGAGCGCCGGCTCGCTCTGCCCGGGTCCGTCGTCGGCGGGGCCGGGCAGGACGCGCACGGCGTCACGGCGCCCGCGCAGGGTGGTCACGGCCCAGACGGCGACCGGGGCGAGCGAGATGACCAGCGCCAGTACGGCCCAGGTGCGCATCGCGGCGTGTGTGTGTCCGAGGTGGACGGACGCCGCGAGCGAGACCGTCAGCACGGCCGCCCAGAACAGGTGCAGCCGGAAGGTCATGAGACGGTCGGCGCTGGTCCGGCCGCCCTTGGGGGTGACCACGAACCGGCCCTTGGTACGGAGCACGGCCGAGCCCAGCGACTTGAGGTAGATCGGCGCGCAGAGCGCCGACATGACCATGCCGGCGACCCCGCCGGACCCCTCGGGCTCGTGGGGCGAGACGTTGTGGCGCCGGTTCCAGAGGTAGAGGCCGATCTGGCAGGCGGCGGCGTCGCTGTAGAGCATCAGCCAGAGCGAGGAGGACACCTGGGTGCCGGAGGCGCCGAGCCAGAGGAACAGTACGCAGCTGAGGATGCCGAGGAGCCAGTTGACCGCGGTCATCGGGTAGTAGACGAGCATCAGCGTGTAGCTGAGGAGCCGGCCGGGCGGCACGCGGAACAGCGCCTTGCCGTACTGCCCGATGATGGTCTCGTACGTGCCCCGCGACCAGCGGAGCTGCTGGGTGAAGAAGTCGGTCCAGGACTCGGGGCCCTCGCCCACGGCGAGGACGTCGGGGGTGTAGACGGAGCGCCAGTACCGGCCGGTCTGCGGGTTCCGGTAGCGGTGCAGTTCGAAGCCGGTGGCCATGTCCTCGGTGATGGAGTCGTAGAGGCCGCCGACCTGTTTGAGGGCGCTGATCCGTACGACGTTGTTGGTGCCGACGAACATGGGCGCGCGGTAGTGGTTGCCGGCCCGCTGGATCAGCGCGTGGAAGAGGAACTGCTGCGACTCGGCGGCCTTGGTGACCGTCGAGTCGTAGTTGCCGTACACCTGCGGGCCGACGACGAAGGCGACGTCGGGGTCGCGGAAGAAGCCGAGCATCCTCTCCAGGAAGTTGGCGAGCGGCACGTGGTCGGTGTCGACGGAGGCGAAGAAGTCGTACTCGTCGCCGTGCATCGCGAGCCAGGCGTTGTAGTTGCCGTGTTTCGTCCTGGCCTTGTGGACGCCCTTCTCGCGGTTCCACTCGGGCACGCCGAGGCGGCTGAAGTGCCGCACGCCCAGCTCCCGGCAGAGCCGCCGCGCGGACGGGTCGTCGCCCTCGTCGAGCAGCCAGATGTCGAGGGGGCCGCAGTGGCGCAGCCGTACGGCCCCTTCGAGGGTGGTCCGCAGCATGGCGAGCGGTTCCTTGCCGGGGACGTACGTGGTGACGAAGGCGACGCGGGTGCCCAGTTCGGCGACCACCGGGACGGGGTCGCGGGCGACGAGCGTCGCGTGCGCGATGGAGGCGACGTTGACGAGCATGAAGAGGGCGATGAGCCCGATCGACACGAGCATCACGGTGTCGAGGACGACCAGCCAGCTGGCGGCGCCCTCGCGTTCGGTCCAGTGCGTCGGCCAGATCAGATAGACCATCAGCACGCCGGAGAGCAGCGGGGCCAGGACCATGAGGGCGACGGCTCGTACCCGGTGCGGTTCCTGGGCGAGCAGACTCCGGTAGCGCACCTGGTAGGCGGTGGTCCGGTCCGGCTCGGTCAGCGGGCCCGCGAGACGGCTGTGGGTTTCGTAGTCGTAGCCCTCCGGCCGCACGGCGCCTCCAGCGATTGGGCGAGGTCGATATCCTCAGAAAAGTGGATATACCTCGGCGTGTCGACTGGGGTCGTCCGTGCGAGTGGCGGTAAGAGGCGGCGGATCGCGGGCGATCGGAGGGCCGTACGGCACACGATCGCCGGGCGGGCCGTCGGCGGCCCGCCCGGCGATCGCGGAGAGGTCGGCGCGCCGTCAGCCGGCGAGGTGCCGTTCGATCGTCTCGACCTTCGAATCGAGGGCGCCGGTGACGCCCGGCCGCACGTCGGCCTTGAGTACGAGTGAGACGCGCGGGGCCCGTGCCTCGACGGCGGCGACGGCCCGCTTGACCACGTCCATCACCTCGTCCCACTCGCCCTCGACGGAGGTGAACATGGCGTCGGTGCGGTGCGGCAGCCCGGACTCGCGTACGACCCGGACGGCGTCGGCGACGTACTCCCCCACGTCCTCGCCGACACCGAGCGGCGTGACGGAGAAGGCGACGATCATGCGCTGACCGTGCCCTCGCGGCGGGCGCGCGAGGCGATGACCTCGTCCTCGGCCTCGCGCTTGAGCCGGCGCTCGGCGAAGAAGCCGCCTGCCGGCAGGATCGACAGCACGAAGTAGAGGGCGGCGGTGCCCAGCGACCACTTGGCGCGCCGCCAGGCGTCCAGCCAGAAGATCATGTACAGGACGAAGAGCAGCCCGTGGATCGCGCCCATCACCGGGACGGCGTTGAAGTCCGTCGTGCGCTTGAGCACGGAGCAGACGAGCAGCAGCAGGAAGGACACGGCCTCCGGCGCCGATACCAGGCGGAGGCGGTGGAGGGATGAGGCGGTCTTGATGTCCACGAGGCAGGCACCTTCGTCGTCGGGGGGCGTCGTGATCGTCGCGATTCGTCGGCTCGTCGTGGCCGTCGCGCACGTGGCCGCGCGCGAGTGCCGCACGCGCGTGATCATCTTGTGAACGCGTGCACAAGCGTCGCCTCATTGTGGCACCAGGCTTTGCCCGCTTTTTATCCGGGTCCGGATACCTTCGACGTGTGGCTCAGTTGCGACTCCAAGGCAGCAAGGTCCTCGCCGTCGACATGGCGGGCGACTCGGTGCGGGCGAAGAACGGCTCGATGGTCGCCTACGACGGCCGGATGGCGTTCAAGAAGCTCTCCGGCGGCGGTGAGGGCATACGGGGGATGGTGACCCGGCGTCTGACCGGCGAACAGATGGTCATGATGGAGGTGAAGGGCGAGGGCACCTGCTTCTTCGCGGACCGCGCGAGCGAGATCAGTCTCGTCTCGCTGCACGGCGACAAGCTGTACGTGGAGTCGAGCAACCTGCTGTGCACGGACGGCGGTCTGCGCACCGGCACCAGCTTCACCGGTCTGCGCGGCGGCGCGAGCGGCAACGGGCTGTTCACGACGACCGTCGAGGGCACGGGCCAGGCGGCGATCATGTCGGACGGGGTGGCCGTGGTGCTCCGGGTGACACCCCAGTACCCGCTCTCGGTCGACCCCGGCGCGTACGTCGCCCACCAGGGCGACCTCCAGCAGCACCTCCAGTCCGGGGTGAACTTCCGGACGATCATGGGCGAGGGCGGTGGCGAGGCGTTCCAGATGCGGTTCGAGGGCGACGGCCTGGTGTACGTACAGCCCAGCGAGCGCAACACCGTCGGGGGCGATGTCTGATGCCGTTCCGGGAGATCAACTCGAAGATGGTCGAGGCGACCGTGACGCCCGGCGGCCGGATGTTCAGCCAGCGCGGCGCGATGCTCGCCTACCGCGGCGACGTCACGTTCACCCCGAACACGGCGGGCGGGCAGGGCGGCCTGATGTCGATGATCGGCCGGCGGGTGGCGGGCGAGGCGACCCCGCTGATGACGGTCCAGGGCAGCGGCACCGTGATGTTCGGCCACGGGGGGCACCACATCCAGGTGATCGAACTGTCCGGCGACACCCTGTACGTGGAGGCGGACCGGTTGCTCGCGTTCGACGGGTCGCTGGAGCAGGGCACGATGTTCATGGGCGCGCAGGGCGGCGTGATGGGCATGGTGCGCGGCCAGGTGACGGGCCAGGGCCTGTTCACGACCACGCTCAGGGGTCATGGCTCGGTCGCCGTCATGGCGCACGGCGGGATCATCGAGCTGCCGATCGGCCACGGCCGTACGGTCCATGTCGACCCGCAGGCCTATGTCGCCCACCACGGCGACGTCCGCAACAAGCTCTCCACCGCCGTCGGCTGGCGCGACATGGTGGGCCGGGGCTCGGGCGAGGCGTTCCAGCTGGAGCTGAGCGGCAACGGTGCGGTGTACGTCCAGGCGTCGGAGGAGAAGCTGTGAGCGCGCCCGTGATCCATGACCCGACGACGCTGCCGGGCGACGACAACGTCAACGCGTACACCTTCTGTGTGGAACTGAAGGGGAGCCAGTGGTTCCTCCAGAAGGGCAAGATGATCGCCTACTACGGGCGGATCGACTTCAACGGCATCGGGCACGGCCGGCTCGACCGGCTGGTGCGCGGCAGCTTCCACTCGCCGCTGCACGCGAGCGACTGGGTGGTGGCGGAGGGCAGCGGCAAGATGCTCCTCGCCGACCGCGCGTTCGACGTCAACTCCTTCGACCTGGAGGACGGCAATCTGACGGTCCGGTCCGGCAATCTGCTGGCGTACCAGCCGTCGCTCGCGCTCAAGCAGTCGATCGTGCCGGGCTTCCTGACCCTGATCGGCACGGGGAAGTTCGTGGCCGCGTCGAACGGTCCGGTGGTGTTCATGGAGCCGCCGCTGCGGGTGGATCCGCAGGCCCTGGTGGGCTGGGCGGACTGCCCCGCGCCGTGCCACCACTACGACCACGCCTATATGACCGGGGTGATGGGCGGACTGCGTGCGATGAGCGGGCTCGGCGGGGCGTCGGGCGAGGAGCACCAGTTCGAGTTCGTCGGGGCGGGGACGGTGCTCCTCCAGTCGAGCGAGGCGCTGCTCGCCGACACGGCCCGCGGTGCGGTGCCGAACGAACCGGGCGTACCGGGCGGCGGGGCCCCGCCGGGCGGACAGCCGGGCGGCACACCCCGGATGCCCGGACAGCTGGGCGATCTCCAGCGACGCTTCGGGCTGTAAACGGTAGTCTGCGGAGTGTGACCTCGAACGTGTGCGCCTTTTCCGTACCGGGACACCCCGGAACGGTCTCCCCTGTGCCCGGCGTCACACTCGCGGACTTCGTCCAAATTTCAACATCTTAGGTAGAATTCATATATGGAGACCGAGACGGCCACCCGCTGGCTGAGTGACGCGGAGCAGTGCACCTGGCGCACCCATCTGGACGTCAGCAGACTGCTGATGCACCAGCTGGAGAAGGACCTCCAGCCGTTCGGGCTGACCAACAACGACTACGAGATCCTCGTCAACCTCTCCGAGGCCGAGGAGAGGCGTCTGCGGATGAGCGACCTGGCCGCCGCGACGCTCCAGTCCAAGAGCCGCCTCTCGCACCAGATCACCCGGCTGGAGACCGCGGGACTGGTCCGCCGGGAGAACTGCGAGTCGGACCGCCGCGGTCTCTTCGCCGTCCTCACCGACCAGGGCATGGAGACGATGCAGAAGGTCGCTCCGCACCATGTCGCCTCCGTACGGAAGCACTTCATCGACCTCCTCCCGCCGGAGGCCCTGGCCGCGCTGAGCAGATCACTCACGCCGGTCGCCGAGCACCTGCGGGGGCGCCGCGCCAAGAGCTGAGGCACCGGCCGGGACCGGCCGCTCCGGGTCCCGGCCCGCGGCGGGCAGGCGCAGCTCGAACAGGGCGCCGCCCGCCTCACCACGACCCACCTCCAGCGTGCCGCCGTGCCGGTGCGCCACGTCACGCGCGATCGCCAGGCCCAGCCCGGCGCCGCCGTCGTCCCTGCTGCGGGCGTCGTCGAGCCGGACGAACCGCTCGAAGATCCGCTCCCGCTCCGCCTCCGGCACCCCCGCCCCGTCGTCGGAGACCGCGAGCACCACCTGACCGCCGTCCCGGCGCACCGTCGCCCGGATCTCACCGGCCGCGTGACGCTGCGCGTTGTCCAGCAGATTGCCGAGCACCCGCGCCAACTGGCCGCGTGAACCCGACACTTCGGCGCTGCCCCGGACATCCGCGACCACCGGGATCCGGTCGGCCGACCGCTGCGAGACCTCCTCACGCACCAGCGCGGCCAGATCCAGCCGGGTACGCCCGGCCTGCTCGCCCGCGTCGAGACGGGCCAGCAGCAGCAGATCGGCGGCGAGCTGCTGGAGCCGTACGGTGTCGGCCACCGCGCCCGGCACATCCAGCAACTCCGGGTGCGCGGCGCCCACTTCGAGCTGGGTGCGGAGCGAGGCGATGGGACTGCGCAGTTCGTGGGAGGCGTCGGCGACGAAGCGGCGCTGGCGCTCGACGGACGCCTCCAGTGCGGTGAGCGTCTCGTTGGTCGTACGGGCCAGCTTCGCGACCTCGTCATGGGTGCCCGGCTCGGGCACCCGCCTGCTCAGGTCCTCGGAGGCGGTGATGGCGGCCATCTCGCGCCTGATGCCCTCGACGGGCTTCAGGGCGCGCCGCGTCACGAGCCAGGTCACCCCGCCGACGACGACGAGCAGGGCGGGCAGCCCGATGAGCATCGCGATCTGCGCGGCGGCGACGGCGCTCTGCTGCGGGCCGAGCGAGGCGCCGACATGGACCAGGTAGGGGGCGCCCGCCAGCCCGGTGACCCGGCGCTCAGAGAAGCGGTGGTCCACGGTCGTGCCGTCGACGGTCACGCTTCCGTCGCTGTGCCCGAGGGGCCGGGAGACCTTTCCGTCGGCCGGGGCGCCGGGGGGCCCGCTGTCGGCGTCGCCGTCGTCCCCGCTGTCGTCGTCCCCGCCGCTGTCGTCGTCGTTGTCGTCATCGTCGTCGCCGGACGGGGTGGGCGTGGGCGTGGGAGTGGGAGTGGGGGACGGCGTCGCGGTGGGCGGGGGCGAAGCGGGGCGCACGGCGGGCACACCGGTACCGGTGATGCTCTCCATGTCGTCGCTCGCGACCAGCAGCCGTCCCTCGGCGTCGGTCACCTGGGTCGGGTGGTCCTCGCTGTCCGGCAGCTCCAGCTCGCCGATGGGCACCTGGTTCGCGATCTGCTGGGCGACCTCGTTCGACCACTGGTCGGCCTGACCTTCCGCCTGGTCGGTCAGGTTCGAGCGCAGCGCGAACAGCAGGGCGAACGCGGCGGCGACGAGCGCCACGGCCACCACGAGGGTCGCGGCGAGCGCGGCACGGGACCGTACGGAGGAGAAGGGGCGCCTCATACGGCGACCAGCCGGTAACCGGCGCCGCGCACCGTCTGGATCGTCGAGGCGCCGAGCTTGCGGCGCAGCGCGCTGATGTAGACCTCGATGATGTTGGGGTCGCCGTCGTACGCGAAGTCCCAGACGTGCTCCAGGATCTCCGGTTTGCCGACGATCTGTCCCGCCCGGACGGCGAGTTGCTCCAGCACCGCGAACTCCTTGGCGGTGAGGGTGATCTCGGTGTCCCCCCGGTGGACGCGGCGGGCCGCGGTGTCGACGCTGAGGGTGCCGACGCGCAGTACGGGCGAGGCCCCGGCGGAACCCCTGCGGCGCAGCAGGGCCTTGACCCGGGCGACGAGCACGACGTACGAGAACGGCTTGGTCAGATAGTCGTCGGCGCCGGTGTCCAGCCCCTCGGCCTCGTCGTACTCGCCGTCCTTGGCCGTCAGCATCAGGATCGGAACGTCGTTGCCGGCCGCGCGCAGGGCGGCGCAGACGCGGTAGCCGTTCATACCGGGCAGCATGATGTCGAGCACGATCAGGTCGTACGTGCCCTCACCGGCCAGATGGAGTCCTTCGAGGCCGTCGTGCACGACGTCCACGGCGAAACCCTCGGCCCGCAGGCCCTTGGCGAGCGACACCGCGAGCCGCTTCTCGTCCTCGACAATCAACAGGCGCATGGCGACAGCCTCCCAAAACGAACCTGAAGAAGGCTTCAGGTGGCTTCAGGCTGCGTTCAGCTTCCGTCAGCCAGATTGAGGTCAAGCGAAAACGGCCCGACGGGGAGGAACCTCATGAAGCGCAACATCGTCATCGCCAGTATCACCGCGGCGGCTCTGATCGGCGGCGGTGCGTACACCGCGGTCGCGACGAGCTCCACCGGCACGGGCGCGGACGCCGCGCCGAAGACGGTCTCCTCGGCGTCGCTGGTGAACGACGACGACCGCGACGACCGCGACGACCGGAACGCGCCGGACGACGCCGGGAACGACGACGGCAAGGACGACACCCCTGCGACGGACTCGAAGCTCACCGCGGCCCAGGCCGCCGCGGGGGCGCTGAAGCAGCACCCGGGCAAGGTGGAGTCCGTCGAGCTCGACGACGACGACCGCTCGTCCGCCGGCCGGCACTGGGAGGTCGACGTCATCGGCCAGGACGGCAAGTGGCACGACCTGCGGGTCGACGCCTCGACGGGTGCGGTCCGCGCGGACGACGACGACGATGACGACGACGACCGGGACGACGACCGCCACGAGCGCGCGGCGGTACGCGGCGCCGAGGTGGACGCCCAGGCGGCGGGCGCCGCCGCGCTCAAGAAGCACCCCGGCACCGTGACGTCGATCGACTCGGACGACGACGACCGCGAGGCGGGCCACTGGGAGGTGACGGTGCGGGGCGACGACGGCCGTACGCACGAGGTGAAGGTCGACATGTCCTCGGGCACGGTGTCCGCGGACCGGGACGACGACGGCGGCGACGACCGGGACGACGACCGCCACGACGACCGTGGTGACGACGGCGACGACGACTGAGCCGCGCGGCAGACCGGGGCGCCGGCCGGGACGCACCACGCCCCCCCCGGCGCCCCCGCGCGTACTCGCACCCGTGACCCGCCCACCGGATCCACGGAGATCGGCCCACGACGCCCGCACACGGGCTTCCTCTCAGGCTCCGCGCCCGTACCCGGGCCGCCCACCAGCTCCTCGGGGACAGGCCCGTGGCGGCCGACAAGGCGTACCGCGAAGCTGGATCGCCACACGGCGCCTGCACGCGGGCGCCCCGACAACATCACGCCCACGGGCGCCTCGCGCGTGCCCGGGGGCGCGGTGGGCCGGGACCCGCCCGCCGCATCCACGGGGATCGGTCCGGGCGGCCGGGAAAGTGCGCCGCAAGGCAGGTGCGCGCCGCACGGCGCCGTACGCGGACGGCCCCACCAGGCGTCACGCCCCTACCCGCACCGCGGGCCGGGACATCCGGACACCGTTCGGGGCCCGTACGGGAGATCCGCGGGGATCGGCCCGGGCGGCCGGGAAAGTGCGCCGCAAGGCTGGAGCGCACCGCATGGCGACCGTTCGTGGGCGGCAGCGGTGCACACCGAGCGACGCGGAAGCGCCGTGGCGGGCAGCAACCGGGCCCCGGGGGCGGCTAGTTGCCCGTCAGGCCCGCCACCAGTGCGTCCGACGCCGCGTACGGGTCCAGTTCGCCCGCGACGATCCGCTGGGCCAGCGCCTCCAGGCGGCGGTCGCCGCGCAGGTCGTCGATGCGTTCGCGGAGCGCCGTGACCGCGATGGTCTCCACCTCGCGGGCCGCGCGCCGCGTTCGCCGCTCGGTGAGCACCTCGTGCTTCTCCAGCCACGCCCGGTGCTTCTCCAGCGCCTCGACGAACTCGTCGATGCCCTCGTTGCGGGCCGCCACGGTCTTGACGATGGGCGGGCGCCAGTCGGCGGGGCCCCGGGCCTCGCCGAGGCCGAGCATGTGGTTCAGCTCGCGGGCGGTCGCGTCGGCGCCGTCGCGGTCCGCCTTGTTGACCACGTAGAGGTCACCGATCTCCAGGATCCCGGCCTTGGCCGCCTGGATGCCGTCCCCCATACCGGGCGCGAGCAGCACCACCGAGGTGTCGGCCTGGGAGGCGATCTCCACCTCCGACTGGCCGACCCCGACGGTCTCCACCAGGATCACGTCGCAGCCGGCCGCGTCCAGCACCCTGATCGCCTGCGGCGCCGACCAGGCGAGCCCGCCGAGATGGCCGCGGGTCGCCATGGAGCGGATGTAGACGCCGGGATCCGACGCGTGGTCGGACATCCGGACCCGGTCCCCCAGCAGCGCGCCGCCGGAGAAGGGTGACGACGGGTCGACGGCCAGGACGCCGACGCGCTTGCCCGCGCCGCGGTAGGCGGACACCAGCGCCGACGTCGTCGTCGACTTGCCGACACCGGGCGAGCCGGTGAGCCCGATGACGTACGCGCCGCCCGCCAGGGGCGCCAGCGCCGCCATCACCTCGCGCAATTGCGGCGACGCCCCTTCCACCAGCGAGATCAGCCGGGCCACCGCCCGGGGCCGGCCCTCCCGTGCCTGGGCCACCAGTTGGGGGACGTCCACCGTCATCCGTACCGCGCTCCGTTCCGTTCCGATCCGATCCCGTCGCCGGCGACCCCGTCACCGGCGCCCCCCGGCCACCGTGGTGCCGGCTACGCCTTCGGCACCCGCACGATCAGCGCGTCGCCCTGGCCGCCGCCACCGCACAGCGCCGCCGCGCCCACGCCGCCGCCGCGCCGCTTCAGCTCCAGCGCCAGGTGCAGCACCAGGCGGGCACCGGACATGCCGATCGGGTGACCGAGGGCGATCGCGCCGCCGTTCACGTTCACCTTTTCAGGCGACACGCCCAGCTCCTTCGTCGACTGGACGGCGACCGCGGCGAACGCCTCGTTCATCTCGATCAGGTCCAGGTCGTCGACCGCGATGCCCTCCTTCTTCAGCGCGTGCCTGATCGCGTTCGCGGGCTGCGACTGGAGCGAGTTGTCCGGGCCCGCCACATTGCCGTGCGCGCCGATCTCCGCGATCCACTCCAGGCCCAGCTCCACCGCCTTGGCCTTGCTCATGACCACGACGGCCGCGGCGCCGTCGGAGATCTGCGACGAGGAGCCCGCCGTGATGGTGCCGTCCTTGGAGAACGCGGGCCGCAGCCGGCCCAGGGTCTCGACGGTGGTCTCGGGACGGATGCCCTCGTCCTGGTCGAAGACCACCGGGTCGCCCTTGCGCTGCGGGATCTCCACGGGCGTGATCTCCGCCTGGAAGACGCCGTTCTTCTGCGCGGCGGCGGCCCGCTGGTGCGACTGCGCCGCGACCTCGTCCTGCTCGGGCCTGGCGATGGCGAGGCGGGTGTTGTGCTTCTCCGTGGAGGCGCCCATGGCGATGGACTCGAACGGGTCGGTCAGGCCGTCGTACGCCATCGCGTCGAGCATCTCGATCGCGCCGTACTTGTAGCCCTCACGGGACTTCGGCAGCAGATGCGGCGCGTTCGTCATGGACTCCTGGCCGCCCGCGACGACGACGTCGAACTCGCCGGCGCGGATGAGCTGGTCGGCCAGCGCGATCGCGTCGAGGCCGGAGAGACAGACCTTGTTGATCGTGAGCGCGGGAACGTCCATCGGGATGCCGGCCTTGACGGCAGCCTGCCGCGCCGGGATCTGCCCCGCCCCGGCCTGGAGCACCTGCCCCATGATCACGTACTGCACCTGCGCGCCGGTGACACCGGCCCGCTCCAGCGCGGCCTTGATGGCGAAGCCGCCGAGATCGGCGCCGGAGAAGGACTTCAGCGATCCGAGCAGCCTGCCCATGGGCGTACGCGCGCCGGCGACGATGACGGAGGTGGTCTTGGTGTTCGAACCGGGCATGAGATGGGACCCCTTTGCCTGACGATTGGGGGTTAACGAGGGTTCACCAAATGTACTGACCACTCAGGTCCCGGGTCACCTGGCAACGAGTGTGACGGCGCGCACGTTGCGTAACCGGCCGGTTGGCGCTGCACTGTGCGCATGCTGACGCGAATCGACCACATCGGAATCGCCTGTCACGACCTCGACGCCACCGTCGAGTTCTACCGGGCCACCTACGGCTTCGAGGTGTTCCACACCGAGGTCAACGAGGAGCAGGGCGTACGGGAGGCCATGCTCAGGATCAACGGGACCTCGGACGGCGGGGCCTCCTACCTCCAGCTCCTCGAACCGGTGCGCGAGGACTCGGCCGTGGGCAAGTGGCTGGCCAAGAACGGCGAGGGGGTGCACCACATCGCCTTCGGCACCGCCGATGTCGACGGCGACTCGGAGGCGATCAGGGAGAAGGGGGTACGGGTCCTGTACGACGAGCCGCGCACCGGCTCGATGGGCTCCCGCATCACGTTTCTCCACCCCAAGGACTGTCACGGGGTCCTGACGGAACTCGTCACCTCGGCGGCGAAGCCCCCGGAGCACTGACCCGTACGGTTCCCGGCCCGGTAGAGTGGGCCGCTCCGGGCCGGGGCCGGGTCGGGGCGGCGCCTCGGCCGATGATCTGTCACCATTCCCCGGGGGGCCGTTCGCCCGTCGGGCGGTACCTATTGCAGAGTTGCGACCAGGGGACGGATGGGACCGCGCAGTGCGGGGCTACGAACGCCAGGAGAGCCACCGAGCTGACGACGACCACCTTTCGCGGTTCGAAGCCGAGATGGACCGGCTGAAGACCGCGCGGGAGAAGGCCGTCCAGCACGCCGAGGACCTCGGTTACCAGGTCGAAGTACTGCGCGCGAAACTGCACGAGGCGCGCCGCAACCTCGCGTCCCGGCCCTCCTACGACAACGCCGACATCGGCTACCAGGCCGAGCAGATGCTCCGCAACGCGCAGATCCAGGCCGATCAGCTGCGCACCGACGCCGAGCGGGAGCTGCGCGAGGCCCGCGCCCAGACGCAGCGCATCCTCCAGGAGCACGCCGAGCACCAGGCCAGGCTCCAGGCCGAGCTGCACACCGAGGCGGTGCAGCGCCGCCAGCGGCTGGACCAGGAGCTGGCCGAGCGCCGCCAGACCGTCGAGTCGCACGTCAACGAGAACGTCGCCTGGGCCGAGCAGCTGCGCGGCCGCACCGAGACGCAGGCCCGCAGGCTGCTGGACGAGTCCCGCGCCGAGGCCGAGAAGGCACTGGGCGCCGCCCGCGCGGAGGCCACCAGGGTCGCCGAGGAGGCCCGCCGCCGGCTGGGCGCCGAGGCCGAGACCGCCCGCGCCGAGGCCGAGGCGATTCTCCAGCGCGCGCGCAAGGACGCCGAGCGGCTGCTCAACGCCGCGTCCACGCAGGCGCAGGAGGCCACCAGCCACGCCGAGCAGCTCCGCACGGCGACGACGGCCGAGTCCGACCAGGCGCGCCAGCAGGCGGGCGAGCTGAGCAGGTCGGCGGAACAGCGCATACAGGAGGCGGACGAGCGGCTGCGCGAGGCCCGCGCCGAGGCCGAGAAGCTGGTCTCCGAGGCCAAGGAGGCCGCGGTCAAGCGGCTGGCCGGCGCCGAGACCCAGTACGAGCAGCGCACCCGTACCGCCAAATCCGAGATCGCCCGGCTCGTCGGCGAGGCCACGAAGGAGTCCGAGGCGCTGAAGGCGGAGGCCGAGCAGGCGCTCGCCGACGCCCGCGCCGAGGCCGAGAAGATGGTCACCGAGGCGGCGGAGAAGGCCCGTAAGGCCGCCTCCGAGGACACCGCCGCCCAGCTGGCCAAGGCCGCCCGTACCGCCGAGGAGGTCCTCACCAAGGCGTCCGACGACGCCAGGGCCACCACCCGCGCGGCCGGCGAGGAGGCCGAGCGCATCCGCAGCGAGGCCGAGGCCGAGGCGGACCGGCTGCGCGGCGAGGCGGCGGAGCAGGCCGACCAGCTGAAGGGCGCGGCCAAGGACGACACCAAGGAGTACCGCGCCAAGACGGTCGAACTCCAGGAGGAGGCCCGCCGGCTGCGCGGCGAGGCCGAGACGCTGCGTTCGGAGGCCGTCGCCGAGGGCGAGCGCATCCGCGGCGAGGCGCGCCGGGAGGCCGTCCAGCAGATCGAGGAGGCGGCGAGCACCGCCGAGGAGCTGCTGACCAAGGCCCGCGCGGACGCCGACGAGCTGCGCGCCACCGCGTCCACGGACAGCGAGCGGGTCCGTACGGAGGCCATCGAGCGCGCCACGACGCTGCGCAAGCAGGCCGAGGAGACGCTGGAGCGCACCCGCGCCGAGGCGGACCGGCTGCGTGCCGAGGGCGAGGAGCAGGCCGAGGAGACGAAGAGCGCCGCCGAGCGGGCCGCGGCGGAGCTGCGCGAGGAGACCGAGCGCGGGGTCGAGGCCCGCAGGGCCGAGGCCGCCGACGAGCTGACGCGGCTGCACACCGAGGCCGAACAGCGCCTGAGCGGCGCCGATTCGGCGCTGACCGACGCCCGCGCCGAGAGCGAGCGGATCCGCCGCGAGGCCGCCGATGAGACGGAGCGGCTGCGCGCGGAGGCCGCCGAGCGGCTGCGCACGCTCCAGGCCCAGGCCGAGCAGGAGGCCGAGCGGCTGCGAGACGAGGCGGCCGCGGACGCCGCCCAGTCCCGTGCGGAGGGCGAGTCGACCGCCGTGCGGCTGCGCGCGGAGGCGGCCGAGGAGGCCGAGCGGGTCAAGTCCGAGGCCCTCGCGAGCGCCGACCGGCTGCGCGCGGAGGCCGCCGCCGCGGCCGAGCGGGTGGGGACCGAGGCGGCCGAGGCGCTGGACGCCGCGCAGGAGGAGGCGGGCCGCCGGCGCCGCGAGGCGGAGGAGCTGCTGACCGCCGCCCGTACGGAGGCGGACCGGGAGCGCGAGCGGGCCCGCGAGCAGAGCGAGGAGCTGCTGGCGTCGGCGCGCAAGCGGGTCGACGAGGCGCAGACGGAGGCGGCGCGGCTGGTCGAGGAGGCCGATGTCCGCGCCACGGAGATGGTGTCGGCCGCCGAGCAGACGGCGCAGCAGGTACGGGACGCGGTCGCCGGGCTGCACGACCAGGCCGAGCAGGAGATCGCGGGGCTGCGCTCCGCCGCCGAGCACGCCGCCGAACGGACGAGGTCGCAGGCGCAGGAGGAGGCGGACCGGGTCCGCTCCGACGCGTACGCGGAGCGCGAGCGCGCCGCGGAGGACGTGACGCGGCTGCGGGGCCGTGCCCAGGAGGAGACCGAGGCGGCGCGGGCGCACGCCGAGCGCACCGTCGGCGAGGCGGTCGCGGAGGCGGAGCGACTGCGGACGGAGAGCGCCGAGTACGCGCAGCGGCTGCGGACCGAGGCGTCGGACTCCCTGGCCACCGCCGAGCAGGACGCCGCACGGGCCCGTCAGGAGGCGCGGGACGACGCCAACCGCATCCGGGGCGAGGCGGCGGAGCAGGCGGACCGGCTCGTCGCCGAGGCGACGAGCGAATCGGAGCGCATGCGCGCCGAGGCCGCCGAGACCGTCAACTCGGCCCAGCGGGCGGCCGACCGGCTGCGGGCGGAGGCGGAGCGGGTCAAGTCGGACGCCGACGCCTCCGCCGAGACGGCCGTCAGCGACGCGATCACGGAGTCGGACCGGCTGCTCGACGACGCGCGGGCGAGCGCGTCCAAGCGCCGCGCCGACGCGGCCGAGCAGGCCGACCAGCTCGTCAACAAGGCCCAGGAGGAGGCGTTGCGCGCCGCCACGGAGGCGGAGGCGCAGGCCGACGCCATGGTGGGCGCGGCGCGCGCCGAGGCGGCGCGGATCCACTCGGACGCGACGGTCGAGGGCAACTCCCTGGTGGAGAAGGCCCGTACGGACGCCGACGAGTTGCTGGTCGGGGCGCGCAACGACGCCACGGCGATCCGGGAGCGCACCGAGGAGCTGCGGGTGCGGGTCGAGGGCGAGATCGACCAACTGCACGAGCGGGCGCGGCGCGAGACGGCCGAGCAGATGAAGACGGCGGGCGAACGCGTCGACAAGCTGGTCAAGGCGGCCACCGAGCAGCAGGCCGAGGCGGCGGCGAAGGCCAAGGAGATGGTGGCCGAGGCCGGTTCGGAGGCGAGCAAGGTCCGGATCGCGGCGGTGAAGAAGGCCGAGGCGCTGCTGAAGGAGGCGGAGCTGAAGAAGGCCGAACTGACCCGTGCGGGTGAGAAGTTGCTCGCCGACGCCGAGGCGGAGGCGGCCCGTACCGTCGAGGAGGGCCGGCGTGAACTCGACGTCCTGGTACGCAGGCGCGAGGACATCCAGGCCGAGATCTCTCGTGTGCAGGACGTGTTGGAAGCGTTGGAATCCTTCGAGACTCCGGCCGCGAGTGGCAAGACGGGTTCAGGCGGGGGCTCCGGCGGGGGTAACGTCAAGGCGGGTGCGGCGGCGGGTGTTACCCGTTCGGGTGGCAAGCAGTCCGACAGTTAGCCACTCAAAAGGCTGGACATTCTCCAGATCAAACCGGCATCCGCTCGATGACACGCCGCTTCGGCGCCTAGGATTCCCCCTATCACCTCACCGGTCTCATTCGACAGGAACCCCATGAGCGACACTTCCTCCCCATTCGGCTTCGAGCTCGTGCGGCGTGGTTACGACCGCGGTCAGGTGGATGACCGCATTACCAAGCTCGTCGCCGATCGTGACAGCGCTCTCGCACGGATCACCGCACTGGAAAAGCGCATCGAGGAGCTCCACCTCGAAACGCAGAACGCCCAGGCCCAGGTCACCGACGCGGAGCCGTCGTACGCCGGCCTGGGAGCGCGCGTCGAGAAGATCCTCCGCCTCGCCGAGGAGGAGGCGAAGGACCTGCGCGAAGAAGCCCGTCGCGCGGCCGAACAGCACCGCGAGCTCGCCGAGTCGGCGGCCCAGCAGGTGCGCAACGACGCCGAGGCGTTCTCCGCCGACCGCAAGGCGAAGGCCGAGGACGAGGGCGTCCGCATCGTCGAGAAGGCGAAGGGCGAGGCCCAGACCCTGCGCTCCGAGGCGCAGAAGGACGCGCAGCAGAAGCGCGAGGAGGCGGACGCGCTCTTCGAGGAGACCCGCGCCAAGGCCGCCCAGGCCGCCGCGGACTTCGAGACGAACCTCGCCAAGCGGCGTGAGCAGTCCGAGCGTGATCTGGCGTCGCGTCAGGCGAAGGCCGAGAAGCGTCTGGCCGAGATCGAGCACCGCGCCGAGCAGCTGCGTCTGGAGGCGGAGAAGCTCCGTACGGACGCGGAGCGCCGCGCCCGTCAGACGGTGGAGACCGCGCAGCGCCAGGCCGAGGACATCGTGGCCGACGCGAACGCCAAGGCCGACCGGATCCGCAGCGAATCGGAGCGCGAGCTGGCGGCGCTCACCAACCGCCGCGACTCGATCAACGCCCAGCTGACCAACGTCCGCGAGATGCTGGCCACGCTGACCGGTGCGGCCGTCGCCGCGGCGGGTACGCCCGCCGAGGACGAGCCGATCTCCCGCGGTGTTCCGGCCCAGCAGTCGCGCTAGGTTCACGGTCCGCAGGTAACGATCGTGCAAGCCCCCCGCCACCCGAGTGGCGGGGGGCTTTGCGCACCCATAGGTTGTCCGCATGATCGAGGTCGAAGGGCTCACCAAACGTTTCGGGAAGAAAATCGCGGTCGACCATCTCTCCTTCCAGGTCCGCCCAGGGGTGGTGACGGGTTTTCTGGGACCCAACGGAGCCGGTAAGTCGACCACCATGCGGATGATGCTGGATCTGGACATCCCGACCGGTGGATCGGTCCGCATCGACGGGAAGCCGTACCGCGAGCTCCAGGAGCCGGTGAAGTACATCGGCGCCCTGCTGGACGCGAAGGCGATGCACGGGGGGCGCAGCGCGTACAACAATCTCCTCTGTCTGGCGCAGAGCAATCGCATCCCGGTGAGCCGGGTCAGCGAAGTGCTCGACACCGTCGGTCTGACGGCCGTGGCGAAGCAGAAGTCGAAAGGTTTCTCGCTGGGGATGGGGCAGCGGCTGGGAATCGCCGCCGCGCTGCTCGGAGATCCCGAGATCCTGATGTTCGACGAGCCGGTGAATGGTCTGGACCCGGAGGGCATCCACTGGATTCGCAACTTGATGAAAGCCCTCGCCGCGCAGGGCCGCACCATCTTCGTCTCCAGCCATCTGATGAGTGAAATGGCGCTGACGGCGGACCACTTGATCGTGATCGGTCAGGGAAGACTGCTCGCGAACACGTCGATGGCTGATTTCATCCAGACGAACTCCCGCAGTTTCGTACGGCTCCGTTCCCCGCAGCAGGAGCAGATCCGCGACGCGCTCCACGCGGGCGGTTTCAGCGTCGTCGACGCGGGTGACGGCGCGCTGGAGATCGACGGCTCCACCTCCGAGGAGATCGGTGAGCTGGCGGCCCGGCACGGTCTCGTGCTGCACGAGCTGAGTTCCCAACGCGCCTCGCTGGAAGAGGCGTTCATGCAGATGACGGCCGAGTCCGTCGAGTACCACGCCCACTCCGGCTCCGGCCCGGGCCCGGCGGCCCCCGCTGCCGCGGCGGCGGCCCCGGGTCCCCGGTGGGGAGAGCACGACAACCAGGGCAAGGGAGCCTGACCCATGGCATCGGTACCAGCGGTCCTCCGTTCGGAGTGGACCAAGATCCGTACGGTCTCCTCCACGACCTGGACCCTCGCCGTCGCGTTCATCGTCACCGTGGCCATGGGTGTCGCCCTGTCGGCGCTGCTCAGCTCCACGTTCGACGATCTGTCGCAGGCCGAGCGGGGCACCTTCGACCCGACCTTCGTCAGCTTCTCCGGGATGGTCCTGGGCCAGCTGGCGATGGTGGTCTTCGGTGTCCTGGTCGTCGGCTCCGAGTACAGCTCGGGCATGATCCGCACCTCGCTCGCCGCCGTACCGCAGCGGGGCGCGTTCCTCTTCAGCAAGCTGGCGGTCGCCGGGGCGCTGGCCCTGGTGGTCGGGCTCCTCACCGGCTTCGTCTCGTTCTTCCTCGGCCAGGCGGTGCTCGGCGACCACGGGACCACCCTGGGTGAGCCGGACGTGCTGCGCGCGGTGGTCGGCAGCGGTCTCTACATGGGCCTGATCGCGCTGTTCTCGATGGGCGTCGCGACGATGCTGCGCAGCTCGATGCTGTCGCTCGGCATCCTGATGCCGTTCTTCTTCCTGGTCTCGCAGATCCTCGCCTCCGTGCCGAAGGCGAAGGAGGTCGCCCGATACTTCCCCGACCAGGCGGGCTCCAAGATCATGCAGGTGGTGCCCGGCGCGATGAACTCCGACGACGCCCCCTACACCCCGTGGGAGGGCATGGGGATCATGGTGCTGTGGGTCGTCGCGGCGCTGATCGGCGGCTATCTCGTACTGAAGAAGCGCGACGCGTAGGGGTCCCGGCCCCCGGAGCGGCGGACACACCGTCCGCCGCTCCGTCGTAACGACTTGGCCGGAACCGTCAAGGCCCGGATATCCTCCTAACTCCTACGGGGGCTTTCGGCCCGGAGAGGCCACCGCCCCGATCACCTGACTGAGCTGTCGATGGGGCTGGAGAATGATCGAGGCAGTCGGCCTGACGAAGCGCTACGGCGCCAAGACGGCCGTGTACAACCTTTCCTTCCAGGTGAGGCCCGGCAGCGTCACCGGGTTCCTGGGCCCCAACGGTTCCGGCAAGTCCACGACGATGCGGATGATCCTCGGCCTCGACCGGCCGACCGCCGGCCACGTGACCGTGGGCGGCCACCCGTTCCGCGGGCTCCCCAACGCGCCCCGTCAGGTCGGCGCGCTCCTGGACGCCAAGGCGGTGCACGGCGGGCGCAGCGCCCGCAACCATCTGCTCTCGCTCGCCCAGCTCTCCGGCATCCCGGCGGCGCGGGTCGACGAGGTGCTCGGCGTGGTCGGCCTCCAGGACGTGGCGCGCCGCCGTTCCAGCGGCTACTCGCTCGGTATGGGACAGCGGCTCGGCATCGCCGCCGCGCTGCTGGGCGACCCGCAGGTGCTCCTCTTCGACGAGCCGGTGAACGGCCTCGACCCCGAGGGCATCCTCTGGGTCCGCAATCTGATGAAGCAGCTCGCGTCCGAGGGCCGTACGGTCTTCGTCTCCTCGCACCTGATGAGCGAGATGGCCCTCACCGCCGAGCATCTGATCGTGATCGGGCGCGGACAGCTGCTCTCCGACATGAGCGTGAAGGACTTCATCTCGCACAACTCGGCGGACTTCGCGCGGGTGCGCCCCGCGCAGGGCGACCGCGAGGAGCGCGAGAAGCTGGTCGCCGCGCTCGGCGAGGCGGGCGGCCGGGTGCTGTCCGAGCCGGACGGGGCGCTGCGCGTCACCGGGCTGCCGCTCCCCCGTATCAGCGATCTGGCGCACGAGTCGGACGTACGGCTCTGGGAGCTGTCCCCGCACCAGGCGTCGCTGGAGGAGGCGTACATGCGGCTGACGCAGAGCGCCGTGGACTACCGGTCGACGGCCGATCAGCTCGCCGGGTTCACGCCGCCGCCGCAGCCGGGCTACGGCGGGCAGCTGTACCAGCCGCCCGTCGTGCCCGAGGTCCCGACGCAGGGCTGGTACGCGCCGCCGCCGCCCGGCGAGAACCCGTACGCGACGGAGGGCGGCCCGGACGCGTCCCGGCAGCCCGCCGATGCCGCGCCGGAGCCCGCCGGACCCGCGCCCGCCCCCGTGGCGGCGCCCGATCCCACCAAGCGCGCGGGCGACGCGGCGGTCGGCGCGGGCGACGGGAAGACCGACACGACCGACAAGGACGACCGATGACAGCCCCGCAGGACCAGCAGGCGCCGATCTGGCAGGGCGGGCAGCCCCTCGGCTCGTACACCTCGCCGATCCCGGTCCGCCCGGCCACCCTCGGCGACGCGCTCGCCTCGGAGTGGACCAAGATCCGCTCCGTCCGCTCGACCATGTGGACTCTCGGCGTCATGATCGTCCTGATGGTGGGCGTCGGCGGACTCGCCGCCTGGGCCGTCTCCCTCTCGGAGACCACCCTCGGCGCGGAGTCGGCGCTGCCGCTGGGCTTCTTCGGCTCGCTGCTCGGCTCGATCTGCGTCATCACCCTCGGGGTGCTGACCATCGCGTCCGAGTACGGCACGGGCATGATCCGCACCACGCTGACCGCCTGCCCCAGCCGGGCCCGGGTGCTGACGGCGAAGTCACTCGTCTTCTTCCTGCTCGTCCTCACGATCACGACGGTCACGACGGCCCTGGTGGGCGCCGTCCAGGTCGCGGTGCTCGACGGGCGCGCGCCCACCGGCCAGGAGTGGCTCCAGGCCACGCTCGGCGTCGGGCTCTACATGGCGCTGCTGGGTCTGATGTCGCTGGGCGTCGGCGCGCTCATCAGGCACTCGGCGGGCGCGATCACCATCATGATCGGGGTGGTGCTGCTGCCGCTGGTGCTGGCGATGTTCATGTTCTCGTCGTCGCTGGTCGACGTGCAGCAGGCTCTCTTCGAGTACTCGATCCCGAGCCAGATCGCGGTCCTCTACGACACCTCGGTGACCGGGTCGGGACCCAGGGGCTGGGACCCGCTGTTCATCGGGACGGTCGTCACGGCCGCGGTGATGGCGCTGGCCTTCTTCTCGCTCGACCGGCGCGACGTGTAGGGGCCGCTCCCGAACGGGGTCCGGAACCGCCAACGCGGGGGCGGGGCTCAGAACCTCGGCGCGTTACGGGACCGCTGCACCCGCGAGGTGCGGCGGTCCTTCGCGTTCCAGCACGCCTTGTGCCAGTGCCGCCGGTCGTCGACGCCGCCGTACTCCGGCCACGCCACCACGTGCGGCACCCCCGAGGGGATCTCCTGGTCGCAACCCGGGCAGCGGTAGCGCTTGCCCCCGGTACCGGCGCCGGCCACCTGACGGACCGCCCACTCCTCGCCCTGCCAGGACTCGGTGCGCTGGAACCCGCCGTACCGGTCGGACGTCCCACCGTCGTGGCCGGTCGGGGTCTCGCCGCCTCGGGGGCGGTTGCGACGCGGGGACACATGACACCTCACGGGGCAGACAGCACGGTTCCCCTCCAGCGTACGGGCCGCTCTCCCGGAGCCGGGCCGCACCGCGTGAGACCGAGGGCACCCGCTCGGTGCAGTTAGCGGACAATCGCAACAACTTCCGGTGGCGACCGTGCCCATGGCACGTGTCAGACGTTAATGCCTGCGGGGGGAGACGCGTCAGCCCCAAGGAGGCAGAGGGCCATGCGAGTTGGAGCTTTTGTACTGGCCGCCCAGTTCCCGGGCCAGGGCCAGGGGGAAGCGCTGCACAGAGCCGTACGTACGGCGGAGGTCGGCGAGGAGGCAGGGCTGGACTCGGTCTGGCTGGCCGAGCACCACTTCGTGCCGTACGGCACGTGCCCGTCGGCGGTGACTTTGGCCGGGCTGCTCCTGGGGCGCACACAGCGTCTACGGGTGGGTACGGCGGTCAGCGTGTTGCCGAACACCCATCCGGTGGCACTCGGTGAGCAGGCGGCGCTGCTGCATCTGCTCTCCGGCGGCCGGTTCTCGCTCGGCGTCGGCAGGGGCGGCCCGTGGGTCGATCTGGAGGTCTTCGGATCGGGTCTGCGGGCGTACGAACGGGACTTCCCCGAATCGCTCGACCTGCTGCTGCGGTGGCTGCGCGAGTCACGGGTGTCGGCGGACGGTGAGCGCTACCGCTTCCGTGAGGTCCCCGTCGTACCGAGGCCGGACGAGCTGATCGGCGGCGCCGGCGGTCCCGAGGTGGTCGTCGCGTGCACGTCCGCGAGGAGCGTGCGGCTCGCCGCCGAGCGCGGACTGCCGATGCTGCTGGGGATGCACTGCGGGGACGAGGAGAAGGCCGGGATGGTGGCCCTGTGGCGCGAGCACGCCATCGCCTCCGGCCGGACCCCCGAGGAGGCCGACGGCGCCGGGCACGTGTCCGCGGGCGTGGCGCAGATCTCCGACGGCCGTGCGGAGGCGACGGAGACGCTGGTGAAGGCCATGCCGGGCTGGCTGCGGGAAGGGCTCGAAGCGCATGTGACGGTCGACGGCAGGCACAGGTCCATGCGCGATCCCGTCGCGTACACGGAGTTACTGTGCGGGCTGCATCCGGTGGGCTCCCCCCGGCTCGCCGCCGACCGCCTCGCGGCCACGGCGGAACGCACCGGAATCACACGCTTCGCGCTGCTCGTCGAGGGCTCCGGGGACCTGGCGGCCACGGAGGAGAACGTACGGAGGATCGGGGCCGAGGTACTGCCACAGCTCCGCTGAGGCGGCGGCGGGCCCGTCCCCCCGGGCGCGCGGCGGACGTCGGGCGGATCCCTGTGTCGGCCCAGGAATCCGCCGTCGGGCCGAAGCCGTGCGGACCGAAGGCGTCAGCAGTCCCGGAGCTCCGGGGACTGGTTGAGCAACTGCCCCCTGATGGAGGTGAAGCGGGCGAACCTCTCGTCGACCGAGGGGTCCAGCGGGAACACCGCGACCCGGTGACAGTTCTGGAATGCCAGGCGCACCCCGAAGTGGCGCTGAAGCGCTCCGCGGATCGCGTCACTGGCGAGCGCGCGCAGCAGCTGACCACGTGCCTGCTCGTCCGGCGGCGGCGTCTGGTTGTCGGCGAACTCTCCGCCGTCCACCTTCAGCTGGGCCACCAAGGAGCTGATCATCTCCCACGCGAAGGGCAGGGAGGTCCGGACGCAGTCGACGAATTCGGCTTCGTCGACCTCGCCTCGCTCGGCCTGCTCCAAGAGTGCCGGTGAGACGTCGAGCGACATGGGTTCTCCTCTCGCGACCCCGAAATATCGGGGCCTTACGGGCAGGGAAGGGGGAGACGACGACGCAGCGTGCACGACCGGCGACCTCCTGCATCCACGTTATGCGTGCTGTCCGGACCGCACCAGGCGAATGGGAACACAACCGGCCACAAACGAACGGGGCTTGAGGGGCGAATCACGGCGTACGCCGACAGTCGAGTAGCGTTGCGGACCATGCGCCTCGTCATCGCCCGCTGCTCCGTCGACTACGCGGGCCGGCTCACCGCCCACCTGCCCGCCGCCCCCCGCCTGATCCTGGTCAAAGCCGACGGGAGCGTGTCGATCCACGCGGACGACCGGGCGTACAAACCGCTGAACTGGATGTCCCCGCCCTGCACCCTCAAAGAGGGCACGGGTGACGATGTCGGGGTATGGACGGTCGTGAACAAAGCGGGCGAGAAACTGATCATCACGATGGAGGAAATCCTCCATGACTCGTCCCATGAACTCGGCGTCGATCCGGGCCTGATCAAGGATGGCGTGGAAGCACACCTCCAGGAGCTCCTCGCCGACCGCATCGAGACACTCGGCGACGGCTACAGCCTCATCCGCCGCGAGTACCCGACCGCCATCGGCCCGGTGGACATCCTCTGCCGCGACTCCGACGGCGCGACGGTCGCCATCGAGATCAAACGCCGCGGCGACATCGACGGGGTGGAACAGCTCACGCGCTACCTCGAACTGCTGAACCGCGACCCCCATCTCTCCCCGGTCCGCGGCCTGTTCGCCGCCCAGGAGATCAAGCCCCAGGCCCGTGTCCTCGCGACGGACCGGGGCATCGGCTGCGTGGTGCTGGACTACGACGCGCTGCGCGGTATCGAGGACGACAAACTGCGGCTGTTCTAGGGCGTGTCGCCGAGCGGCGGGGCGCCCGGCCCCGCCGCCTCCCGCCCCCGCTTCCACCGCCGCCTGCGGGCGCCCGTCAGCCGAAGTCGTCGGGGACGATGCGGAGTCTGTGCGCGACGCGGGCGAGGGCCTTCTGGTCGGCCGCGTTGAGCGAGTCGAGGACGATACGGCGCACGGCGCGCAGATGCGTCGGCGCCGCCTCGCGCACGACGCCGAAGCCCGCGTCGGTGAGTTCGGCGAGGGTGTAACGGCCGTCGGCCGGATCGGGGGCCCGTACGACCCAGCCCCGCTGTTCACAGCGTTTGACGACGTTGGACAGGCGCGAGAGCGACCCGCTGGCGAGGAACGCCAGCTCTCCCATCCGCAGCTTGCGCTCCGGCGCCTCGGAGAGATGGCTGAGCACGAGGTACTCGAACAGCGTGAGGCCGTGCTCCTGCCGCAGCGGCGACTCCAGCTTGGCGGGCAGCAGCAGGACCAGCGAGATCAGCCCCGTCCACGCCGCCTTCTCCTGCTCGTCGAGCCATCGCGGATCGCCGTCGCCCTCATGCCCGCCCGTGCCGCCCATGGGCCCTCCCGCACCGCTCATCGGTCTTCCCGTCCCTCCGGCATCGCCCGTCATCACTTTGCGCTTGAAGTCATCGCTTGCTACTCTCACTTTACGCGTGAACTCATCCCAGAGGAAACGCACCCCTGTGGACAGGAAGAGGAAGCATCATGAGCACCGTCACCTTCGGCATCGTTCCGGGCTACGGCGAGAAACTGCACGCGGCCCTCGGCTACAGCGGGGCCGTCCGCGTCGGCGACCGGGTCGAGATCTCCGGCCAGGCCGGGGTGGACGACGACCTGGTCGTCCCCGACTCGCTGGAAGAAGAGATCATCCAAGCCTTCGACAACGTGGAGCGCACCCTCGCCACCGTCGGCGCGACCTGGAAGGACGTCATCCACGTCAACTCGTACCACAAGGTCGCACCGGGGGACGACGTGATCGGCGACGACCACAACAGGGTCATGGCCGAGCAGTTCCGCCGCCGTCTCGACGGCCGCGCGCCGATCTGGACCGAGACCGGTGTCACGGTCCTCGGCCTCGCCGCCATGCGCGTGGAGATCCGCGTCACGGCCGTCGTCGGCTCCGGGAACTGAACCGCGCCTTACGGGGCGACGGGCGGACACCGCCGAACGGGGACCGGGAACCGGCCCCCGCCCGGCTGTCCGTCATCGGCCGCCGTTCCCGGCACCGCTGACCTCGTTCGCCATCTCCTGGAGGATCTTCCGCCACGGACGGGGATCGAACGACCGCAGTACCTGCTCCTTGTCCCGCTTCAGCGCTTCCCGCACGGCGGCGTCACCGCGACGGTTCCTCGCCATCAGATCGAGCAGCCGGCCGGCCGCCCCGGGAATCCCCGCGCTGTCCGGCACCCTGACGCTACTGCTCCGCGTCCCGTAGATGTCCTCGAAGCACGCGTATTCGGTGACGGCGCACGGCACTTCCGCCACGGCCGCCAGCGCCGGCCCGAGCCCGACGCTCTCCACGTCCGAGGTGTTGGGTGTGAAGAGCACCGCTCCCCCGCTGTCCCGGCAGAGCCCCAGCAGGTCGATCTCGTCGAGCCGCCAGCGGCCCTCGGCATCCCGGTGGCTCGACAGCGGTACGCCGTCCAGGAAGACCACGTCGTCCTCGACCCCCAGCTCCCGGACGGTGGAGAGCACCTCACGGGCGTACGGCGGGTCCTCGTCCAGACTGCCGAACACCAGCAGGCAGGGCGCCGGTGTCCCCCGCTCCGCACAGAGGCGCCTCATCTCCGCGAACACCGAGACGGCTATCTCCACCCCCTTCACCTGGAACACCCGCACGGGCACCAGCAACAGCGGCCGGTCCGGGGTCAGTCGGTGCTGCGCCAGGAAGGCGGCGTGCCGGTCGCCGGGCTCCCGTTCCCGCAGCGCCGGGAGTACGTTCGGCAGCGTCGTCGCTTCGAGCTCCGTCGGATATCCCCGCACCTCCTCCGCCAGCGCGGGCGAGATGACGGCCCAGCGGTGGCACGGATGCGTACCGGGCACGGGGGTGAACTCGTTCGGCGACGCCGGGTACACCCGCTCCCCGTCCTCGAAGATCGCACAGGTGCCGAAGAGGTCGTGGTCCCAGAACAGCACCCCGCCCGGCACCCCGGGGGGCCAGCGGCGGGCGGCGGCCCGGTGCAGGCCGAGGGTCACCGGGACGGCGTCGGAGAGCGTCATGTTGACCGCGCAGACCCAGTCGACGTCGTGTTCCTCGAACCAGCGCGTGAAGTACTCCTCGTACGGCACTGCGAGCGACTCGACGGCCCGGCTCAGCTCCGCGCGCTCCCCGTCGTCCAGTGCGCCGGCCCGTGCCACCGCCGCGCGGATCCGGGTCAGTTCACTCATCAGCTCCGCGCGGCCGGTGCCGACGGGCACGGCGTCACTGGTGCACATCCAGTCGGGGTACACGCTGTGCTCGGCGCCCCGCGGGAAGAAGTGCTGCTTGTCGGGCCGCCAGGAGAAGCCGAGATCGGCCACCACCGGCAGCTTGAGCCTGCCGTTTCCCAGCTCGGACTCGATCACGTTCCTGAAGATGGTGAGCAGACCGCTCACGGGCAGGCCATCTCCTGATATCAGCGCCAGTTTCAAGGGAAACCTCTCTTCGGAGGGTGCTGGAGCGAATCCCGGGACCGGGACCCCTCACCCGCGTGCACACCCGTGGGCGGACCCGCGCGATCACCTGTGATCGTGAGCCAGGAGCTGCCAAGTATTCATTGATCAATGGGCAGTTGGGACCAGGGCCCGATCGGCGGCGGGGCACTACGCTGCCCTGTCATGGAGCGGACCCGACTCGACATCGACCGGATCCGGGCGGCCCGGCGGGTGATCGATCCCGTTTTCCTCGGCACTCCGCTGTACCGGTGCGAGGCGCTGGAGGCCGTGCTCGGCTGTGCGGTGAGCGTCAAGCTCGAAACGGCGAACCCGGTCCGGAGCTTCAAGGGCCGGGGCACCGAGGTGGTCGCGAGTCGGCTCGCCGACAGCGGCTCGGGAGCCGTGGTGTGCGCGAGTGCGGGCAACCTCGGTCAGGCCCTCGCGTGGTCCGGGCGCGGCCGGGGCCTCGATGTGACCGTCGTGGCGTCCCGCTTCGCGACAGCGGCCAAGCTCGATCGCGTACGCGCGCTGGGCGCCCGGCTGGAACTGGTCGACGGGGACCACGAGTCGGCCCGTGAGCGGGCGGCGGACATCGCCCGTTACGAGGGAATCCGGCTGGTCGAGGACAGCCTGGACATCGAGACCTGCGAAGGCGCCGCGACGATCGGTCTGGAACTGGTGGCCACCGCGCCGTCGTTCGACACCGTGCTCGTCGCGCTCGGCGGCGGGGCGCTGGCGACCGGTGTGGGGCACGTGCTCAAGACCCTCGCCCCCGGGGTCGAGGTGATCTGCGTCCAGCCGCTGGGCGCGCCGGCGATGACCCGCTCGTGGCACCGACGGCGCGTCGTCACCACCGAGTCGGCCGACACCATCGCCGACGGCGTCGCGGGCCGGTGTCCCATCCCCGCCGTCCTGGACGACCTCCTGCTCGTCGCCGACGACGCCGTCCTCGTCCGGGAGACGTCGATCACCACCGGTATGCGGATGCTCCTGGAGCACGCCGGTCTCGTCGTCGAACCGTCGGCCGCGCTCGGGATCGCGGCGGTCGTCGAGGACCCGGACCGGTTCGCCGGCCGCCACGTGGTCACCGTCGTCTGCGGCGGCAACGTCGACATGGACGCCCATCACCGCTGGGTCGGCGCGGCGCCCGTGCCGCCGCCCGGGACCTGACGGAGCCCCGGGCGCCCTGCGGGGCGGTCAGATCACCGGCGACGTCGCGTCCGGGCCGTCCGCCGTGCTCTCCGTGACGTCGGTGCCCTCGGCGCCCTCGGTGCCTTCCGTGCTCTGCGTGGTCGCGGGGTCCGAGGGCGCCGCGGACGTAGGTGCCACCGGGATGCCCACGGTCTCCGACTCCGGTGGCGGTGCCGGGGTGGTCGTCGTGGGCGGGGGTGAGGTCGGCGTCGTCGGCGGCGGCGACGTGGGGGCCGACGGGGAGGGGCTGGAGTCGGTGGGGTCGGGGTCCGGCTCGGAGTCCGTGGGGTCGGGGTCCGGCTCCGAGGGATCCGGCTCGTCGTCCGGCTCCGACGGGTCGTCGGACGGGCTGTCGCCCGGGTCCGCCGACTCGGATCCGCCGCTCGCGCCCGGCGTCGGCGCGCCCGAACCGGTGGTGCGGGGAACGCCCGCCGGTTCGGCGGGCTTCTCCGTGCCCGCTTCCGCGGGCGTCTCGGTGTCGTACCCGGTGCCGTCGTCGTCCGCCGAACTGTCGGTCTGCACCCGGTCCGTCGGTGTGTCGTTGCCCGACGCCCCGAGTGTGACGACCGTGCCCAGTACGGCGGCGAGCACCGCGCCCGCGCCGGCGGCGACCAGATTGCGGCGGGCCCCGCCCAGCACCGTGCGCCGTCGGCCCGTGGACGACGTGCCGGTGGGGGCTCCCGCCGCCGGGGTGTCGTCGCGGCGGGTGACCAGCGTCAGCCGCTCGTCCGGCGACGGCGGCTTCAGGACGGGTACGACCATGGACACGCCGCGCGAGGGCGACACCGGCGGTCCGGCGTCGGCCTTGCGGAACGCGGCCGGGGTGTTGCCGTTCTCCCGGTCGGAGACGAGCGCCAGCGCCCTGCGCCCGGAGACCGTGCCGCGCTTGTCCGCCACCGCGCCGCGCATGCTGATGGAGGTCTCCAGCTCGGCGCGGGCCCGGTCCAGGCGCCCGACGCAGAGCGCGAGAATGCCCAACTCGTGGTGGAAATAGGCTTCTTCGGCGACCTCTCCGGCGATCCTGGCCGCTTCCTGCCCGATCCGCAGCGCGCGCTCCCAGGCGCCCCAGTGCAGCCCCGCCATGAAGGCGGGCGCCGCGCCCCTGGCCAGCAGGACAGCGGCGCTCGCGTGCCCCGGCTCACCGCTGGAGACCAGCGGTGTCATCGCGGCGAGCAGCGCGTCCGCCTCGGAGGCGGCCCGCCGGGGGGTGACCGAGGGATGTCCGGCCCACCAGGTGAAGTGCTGGACGGCGGTGTGCGCGCGCGACGTGGCCTCGACTCCGTACCCCTGCGCCTCCAGTTGGGCCTGCGCCCCGGCGGCGAGCCGGTAGCGCGGTCCGACGGGCGACAGGAGCCCGGCGTTCATGAGTTCGCCGACGGCGGCGTCGGCGTGGGTGTCGCCCACCAGGGCCGGCAGATGGGCCTGGTGCGGCACCTCGCCGCCGAGCGCGACGGCGAAGCGCAATGTCTCACGGGCGGCCTCACCGAGCCGGGAGGCGAGCAGCACGGCGGGTGCGGCTCCCTCGCCGAGGGTCGGCAGGGGTACGTCGTGCTGCCCGTCGGCGGTGGACCCGTCGTGTGCGGACCGGTCCTGGCCGTGCGGCGCGCCGTCCAGTTCGTGGACGAAGACCCCGTCCTCGTACGCACCGGAGCCGGCGCGCAGCCTGTCGCGGCCGCGCAGCAGGGCGCCCGCCTGGACGAAGCGCTGCGGCAGCCCTTCGGACTCGAACCAGAGGTCACCGGCCCAGTTCGCCTCCTCGTCGGTGAGGGGGCGACCCGTGGCACGCTCCAGCAGATCGAGCGAGGCGCCGCGGCCGAGGCCGCCGAGCAGGACCTCTTCGAGCCGCGCACGGCCGATGGGGGCGTCCACGTCGGGGGTGACCGCGAGGAGGAAGGCGCATTCCGGCGCGGCTTCGAGGAGTTCGTCCAGCGGGTCGCCGCCGAATTCGAGGTCGTCGAGGACGACCACGGCGCCGATGCCGCGGACGAGTTCGAGCAGTCCGGCGCGGTCGGGGCGGTACAGCACGGACCGGTACACGGCCGCGTACAGCTCGTACAGCAGCTCGGTGACGGTGCGGTGGTGGCCGGAGAGCCGTACGACGCCGTCCGGGGCCAGTTCCTCGCAGTCGGCGGCGACGGCTTCGAGGAGCGCGGTGCGGCCGGAGCCCGCCGAACCCGTGAGGCGTACACAGTGGCCGCGCCCCAGCAGACCGACGAGCCGCTCGCGCTCCTCCTGGCGCTCCAGCAGCGGGAACGGGGTCGCGCCGGGACCCGGCGGTATGGGCGGCCGGCCGGCCCTGCGCTGTTCGGCGCGCTCCTGCGCGTCGAGCCTGACGGGGGTGGGCGGCTGCGATCCCGGCGGGCACGGCTCGATCTCGCTGCCGTCGACCGGGTTGACCGTGATCAGGAAGTCGCCCGAGATCAGTTCGACGGTGCGGGCGGGCGTCGGGTGCGACAGCCACGGGTTCGGGCGGCCGTCGCCTTCCGCGGGCCGCTCGCCGGTGCGCCCGGCGCCCTCGGGACGCGGGTCCGCCGGATGGGTCGGATCGGTCGGGTTCATCGTCAAAGCCCCCCAGATCGTGGCGTGTGGTTGCCCTTCCGGCCTCGCACGCCCCGCTGTCGCTTCTGGTCCGGTGCCCGCCGCATGGGTTGTTGGCCGGCCGACGGCCGAACCCTAAACCTCCGCACAGTATCCAGGAACAGGCGGGGTGCCACCCCGTCCGAGACGTCACGGTCTCGTGAGGATTGTGCGGGGCCCTCCTGGCGTCAGACGCGCGGAAGCGATTCTGCCGCGATGCCGCCCTCGATGGCGAGGATGCGGTGCAGCCGCGTGGCCACCAACAGGCGCTGCATCTGGGTCGGCACGCCGCGCAGGACGAGTCTGCGTCCGCAGCGGCCGGCCCTGCGGTGCGCGCCCATGATGACGCCGAGGCCCGTGGCGTCCCAGGAATCCAGTCCGGTCAGATCGAGCACCAGGTCGCCGGCTCCGTCGTCGACGGCCGTGTGCAGGACCGTACGGGCGTCCGCCGCGCTGCGGACGTCGAGGCGGCCCTCGACGACCAGCTCGACGTGGTCGCCCCTGATGTGCATATCCGCTCCCCGAATGCCTCTGTGCTCCGCGTCTGTGTTCTCGGTCTGTGTGCGGCGCGATGCGTTCACGCAACGCGTTCGTGTGGTGCGTTCGTGCGATGTCCCTGTGCAACACCTGACAGCCGTACGGCCCCGGAAGTTGCCGTCCGTGAGCGAACCGATACCGAATTCACCCGGTGGGGTGATCAGCGACCGGTCGGTGTCGCCCGGTGCCCACCCCTTCGGCCGCCGGCGAGAAGCTCAGTGCTTGTAGAAGCCCTGCCCGCTCTTGCGCCCGATGTCACCCGCGTCCACCATCCGGCGCATCAGCTCCGGCGCGGCGAACTTCTCGTCCTGCGACTCGGTGTAGATGTTGTCGGCGGCGTGCAGCAGGATGTCGACGCCCGTGAGGTCGGCGGTCGCGAGCGGGCCCATGGCGTGGCCGAAGCCGAGCTTGCACGCGATGTCGATGTCCTCGGCGGTGGCGACGCCGGACTCCTGGAGCTTGGCCGCCTCGACGACCAGGGCGGTGATGAGCCTGGTGGTGACGAAGCCCGCGACGTCACGGTTGACGACGATGCAGGTCTTGCCGACCGATTCGGCGAACTCCCGTGTGGTGGCGAGGGTTTCGTCGCTGGTCTTGTAGCCGCGTACCAGTTCGCAGAGGTTCATCATCGGTACGGGTGAGAAGAAGTGCGCGCCGACGACCCGCTCGGGACGCTCCGTCGCCGCCGCGATCTTGGTGATCGGGATCGCCGAGGTGTTGGAGGCGAGGACGGTGTCGTCGCGGACGAGCTTGTCGAGCGCGCGGAAGATCTCGTGCTTGATGTCGAGCTTCTCGAAGACGGCCTCGACGACGATGTCGGCGTCGGCCGCGGCGTCCAGATCGGTGGTCGTGGTGATCCGGGCGAGGGCGGCGTCCGCGTCCGCCTCTTCGAGCCTGCCCTTGGCGACGAATCTGGCGTACGAGGCACGGATCGCGTCCTTGCCCCGGACCAGGGCCTCGTCGGTCACGTCCCGCAGGACCACGTCCCAGCCCGCCTGGGCCGAGACCTGCGCGATTCCGGACCCCATGAGTCCGGCACCGATGACGGCGAGCTTCCTGGCCACGACGTACCCCTTGATTTCCGCTCCGGACCCGCGAGTGCCTTAACACACGCTTTACATTTGCTCTCTGCCGGAGGCTATCGGTCGTGAGGTGCGCTGTGGTGATGAAGAGATGCGCGTCACGTCTCACATGACGGACATCACAACCGCAGACGGCACGAGTCGGTCCATCAGCGTTGCCGTACAGCGTACTTGAGCATCTTCCCGCCCCGCACTTCGCCGGCCGGACGCGACGAGCGCGCCGCGCGCCCAGGCGAGTTGACCGGGGACCGGGGCGGGCAGCCGCGTCCAGGGCCCGTCGTGCGGGTCAGGCCCTAGGCTGGCCGCATGGTCAATCTGACGCGTATCTACACCCGTACCGGCGACCAGGGCACCACGGCGCTCGGCGACATGAGCCGTACGGCCAAGACCGATCCGCGGATCGCCGCCTACGCCGACGCGAACGAGGCGAACGCCGTCATCGGCGGGGCGATCGCGCTGGGGCAGCTCAGGGACGATGTCGTCAAGGTCCTCGTACGGGTCCAGAACGACCTCTTCGACGTCGGCGCCGACCTCTCCACACCGGTCGTCGAGGCGCCCGAGTACCCGCCGCTGCGGGTCGAGCAGTCGTACGTCGACAAGCTGGAGGCGGACTGCGACCGCTTCCTGGAGGAGACCGGGAAGCTGCGCAGCTTCATCCTCCCCGGCGGCACGCCCGGTGCGGCGCTGCTGCACCAGGCGTGCACCGTCGTACGGCGCGCGGAGCGCTCGACCTGGGCGGCGTTCGAGGTGCACGGGGAGACCATGAACCCGCTGACGGCGACCTATCTCAACCGGCTCTCCGACCTCCTGTTCATCCTGGCGAGGGTGGCCAACAAGGAGGTCGGCGACGTGCTGTGGGTGCCGGGCGGCGAGCGCTAGGGTCTGTCGTTTGGATCAGGCCGGATGAGTGAGCGGGGTCCGGTGCGTGCGATCGCAAGGCGGAGGAGGGAGGCATGGCGGAGCCATGCCGACCGACGACAACGCGGCGAGCGTGCGTGCCGGGGCACGCGAGCCCGGCAAGATCCAAACGACAGACCCTAGACCGGCGCCGCGCGGGGGCCGGCCCTACCGGTCGCTGTAGGACGTGGGGCGTTCGGCCGGCGCGGGGCCGCCGGGGTCCTGCTTCGGGAAGAGCGTGTAGCAGAGCGCGATCACCACGTTGACACCGATCACGAAGACCATCTTCTCCTGCCACATCCGCAGCGACCCGATGTCCCCGTCGGAGCCCACGTACCAGATCGCGGACTGGAGCAGACCGATCGCGATGGCGGACGCGGTCGCCCAGCGGGCCGCCGTCCGCCACTCGTGGACCATGCGGGCCCTGCCGTACTTCGGCGGCCGGACCGGCGGCGGGCCGTCGGCGAACCGGTGGGCGAAGCGCGCGTCGGCCCACCTGATCAGCTGGGGGCCGAGGGCCACGGAGAAGCCGATGTAGACCGCAGCGAGACCGTGCTTCCAGTCCGGTTCGGCGCCGTTCTTGAGGTCGATCGCCGTCACCACCAGCAGCACGACCTCCAGCAGCGGTTCGCACAGCAGCACCGCGGTCGACGCGCGCGGCATCCCGGCGAAGTAGCGCAGGGCCAGACCGATGCCGAGCAGTACCCAGAATCCGACCTCGCAGATGATGATCAGAGTGACGATCACGGCGTTCCCCTTCCGGCTCGCTCCCAGTCTTCCGCCGGTCCGGGCCCGGATCGTCGTCACCAGTGACGAACCGTGACTGCATCCTTCGATGTAGCGCGCCGCCCGCCGGTCTCGGCCGGCGTGCGGAGGTGCCCGCCCGTGGCGCCGTGTTTGATGGTGGGGTGACCGCTCTCCCCCGTCCGCACCGAGAGGACGTCCTGATCGCCGCGGCCGGCCTGGTCGGCGGCGTGCTGCTCTGGGCGCTCGGGCTGCACATCCAGGGGAGCGACCGGGGACTGCCCGGTTCCTGGGTGCTGGTGCCGGTCGCCGCCGTCTCCCTGGTGGAGCTGGTGCGCAGGAGCGCGCCCCGCACGGCCCTGCTGGTGGCCGCCCTCGCGCTCGTTCTCGACTTCTTCACCCTGGGCAGCGTGGCGACCGTCGCCATGTTCACGGACATCGTCTACGCGGCGGTGCTTTACGGCAGCCCGTCCGCCGCCCGCCGCATCCCCTGGGGCACGGCGCTGACGACGGTCGTCGTCTCCGTCGCGGCCGTGAGCTGGCTGCGCTCGCCCCAGGGCCTGCTGCTGGGTGTCCTGGCCGCCGCGATCACCATCGCGCCGGCCACCACCGGCGTACTGGTGCGCAATCACCGTGACGCCGCCGAGACAGCCCGGCTGCGGGCCGAACAGACCACGCTGCTCGCGGAGATGGACCGGACGCAGGCCGTCATGGCCGAGCGCGCGCGGATGGCCCGTGAGCTGCACGACATGGTCGCCAACCATCTGTCCGCCATCGCGATCCACTCCACCGCCGCGCTCTCCCTCGACGACGCGCGGACCTCCAAGGACGCGCTGGCGGTGATCCGGGAGAACAGCGTCGCGGGGCTGGCGGAGATGCGGCGCCTGATCGGGCTGCTGCGGGACTCCGGCGACGACCGGGAGCCGTCCCCCGCGCCGACGCTGGGGGCGCTCGATTCGCTGGTGGAGCAGGCGCGTACGAACGGCGCGCCCAGCGGGCTCACCTTCACGCTGGAGGACCGGCGGGGCGAGGGACCGGCGCTCCCGGCGCCGGTCGAGATGGCCGCGTACCGCATCGTCCAGGAGTCGCTGACCAACGCGATCAAGCACGCGCCGCGCGGCCCCGTGACGGTGTTCCTGGAGCGGACCCGGCGCGCTCTGCGTGTCGATGTCGTCAGCCCGTACGGTGACCGGCCCGGCCCGCGCGCTCCGGGGTCCGGCGCCGGTCTGGTCGGGATGCGGGAGCGGGTCGCGCTGCTGGAGGGCGAGTTCGAGGCGGGACCGGTGGCGGCGGACGGCGCCACGGGCTCCTCGTCCGGCGCGAGCGGCGGGAACGGCACGGGCGGCGGGAACGGCACGAAGATCTGGCGGGTACGGGCGGAGCTGCCCGTCGACGAGGGGGGCGGCACCGCATGACCATCCGGGTTCTGGTGGCGGAGGACCAGTCGGCGGTACGCGCGGGACTGGTGCTGATCCTGCGCAGCTCACCGGGGATCGAGGTGGTCGGCGAGGCGGCGGACGGCGAGGAGGCGGTGCGGCTGGCCCGTGAGCTGCGCCCGGACCTGGTGCTGATGGATGTTCAGATGCCCCGGCTCGACGGGGTGTCGGCGACCCGGCAGGTGGTCGCGGAGAAACTGGCCGACGTGCTCGTACTGACCACGTTCGACCTGGACGAGTACGTCTTCGGCGCGCTGCGCGCGGGGGCCGCCGGGTTCCTGCTGAAGAACACGGACGCGCGGGACCTCGTCGACGCGGTACGGACGGTGGCACGCGGCGAGGGTCTGATCGCGCCCTCCGTCACGCGCCGGCTGATCGCGGAGTTCGCCTCGCCGAAGGCCGTACGGTCACCGGAGGCGGCGGACCTCACGGTGCTCGACCGCCTCACCCGTCGCGAGCGCGAGGTGCTGGCGAGTCTGGGCGACGGGCTGTCGAACGCGGAGATCGCGGTACGGCTGGACATGGCCGAGGCGACGGTCAAGACCCATGTGAGCAGGCTGCTCGCCAAGCTGGAGCTGCGCAGCCGGGTCCAAGCGGCCGTGCTGGCACAGGAGTTGGGGATCTGAGTCGCCGTACGGGCAGCCGGCGTGCCTCGGCGGCTGATCAGCGGGCCCGCGAACGGGCGACGCCTTTGGTCTGGACCTATTGACGATTGGTCCAGACCTCCTTACTCTCACGCCACTGACTAGTGCGCGAGCTGTCGCAAGAGTCGGGTGTCACGGACCATCCCGGACCATCCCCGATCTGTCTTGACTCACTCGAGGAGTACCCCTTGAGCACGAAGACGTCCGTCCGCAGAACCAGATTCAGATCCAGATCCGTCGCGGCGCTGACCGCACTGCTCCTCCCCCTCGCCGCCATGGTCGGCCTGGCCTCCCCCGCCGCCGCCGCCACCTCCGCGACCGCGACCTACACCAAGAAGTCCGACTGGGGCACCGGCTTCGAGGGCTCGTGGACGGTGAAGAACACCGGCACCACGACGCTCAACTCCTGGACCGTCGAGTGGGACTTCCCCGCCGGCACGGGCGTCGGCTCCGCCTGGGACGCCACCGTCACCAAGAGCGGCACCAACCACTGGACCGCCAAGAACGTCGGCTGGAACGGCACCCTCACCCCGGGCGCCTCCGTCACCTTCGGCTTCAACGGCACCGGCTCGGGCTCCGGCTCCCCGACCGGCTGCAAGCTCAACGGCGCGTCCTGCGACGGCGGCAGCGTCCCCGGCGACACGCCTCCCACCGCCCCGGGCACCCCCACCGCGAGCGAGATCACGAACACGTCGGCCAAGCTCAGCTGGAGCGCCGCGACCGACGACAAGGGCATCAAGAACTACGACGTCCTGCGGGACGGCTCGAAGATCGCCACGGTCACCGGTACGACGTACACGAACACCGGCCTGACCGCGGGCACCAGTTACTCCTACAGCGTCCAGGCCCGTGACACCGCCGACCAGACCGGACCGGTCAGCGGCTCGGTCGCCGTGAAGACGACCGGCGGCGGCACGGACCCGGGCACCCCGCCCAGCGACCAGATCAAGCTCGGCTACTTCACCGAGTGGGGCGTCTACGACCGCAACTACCACGTCAAGAACCTGGTGACGTCCGGCAGCGCGTCCAAGATCACCCACATCAACTACTCGTTCGGCAACGTCCAGGGCGGCAAGTGCACCATGGGCGACGCGTACGCGGCGACGGACAAGGCGTACACCGCCGACCAGGCCGTCGACGGCGTCGCCGACACCTGGGACCAGCCGCTGCGCGGCAACTTCAACCAGCTGCGCAAGCTCAAGGCGGCCAACCCCCACATCAAGGTCCTCTGGTCCTTCGGCGGCTGGACCTGGTCCGGCGGCTTCGGCGACGCGGTGAAGAACCCCGCCGCGTTCGCGCAGTCCTGCTACGACCTGGTCGAGGACCCGCGCTGGGCCGATGTCTTCGACGGCATCGACCTGGACTGGGAGTACCCGAACGCCTGCGGTCTGAGCTGTGACACCAGCGGCCCGGCGGCGATGAAGAACATGATGCAGGCCATGCGCGCCAAGTTCGGTGCCAACTACCTGGTCACCGCGGCCGTCACCGCCGACGCGTCCAGCGGCGGCAAGATCGACGCCGCCGACTACGCCGGCGCCTCGCAGTACATGAACTGGCTCAACGTGATGACGTACGACTTCTTCGGCGCCTTCGCCGCACAGGGCCCCACGGCCCCGCACTCCCCGCTCACCTCGTACCCGGGCATCCCGCAGGCCGGCTTCAACTCGGCCGACGCGATCGCCAAGTACAAGGCGCAGGGCGTCCCGGCGAAGAAGCTGCTGCTCGGCATCGGCTTCTACGGACGCGGCTGGACCGGCGTCACGCAGTCCGCGCCGGGCGGTACGGCGACGGGCGCGGCACCCGGTACGTACGAGGCGGGCATCGAGGACTACAAGGTCCTGAAGAACAGCTGCCCGGTCACCGGCACCGTCGGCGGCACCGCGTACGCCAAGTGCGGCAGCAACTGGTGGAGCTACGACACCCCGGCGACGATCGCGACGAAGATGACCTGGGCGAAGGGCCAGGGTCTCGGCGGAGCGTTCTTCTGGGACTTCACCGGTGACACCGCGAACGGTGAACTCGTGACGGCGATCAGCAACGGTCTCAAGTAGCAGCACGCGCACAGGGCGAGGGGACGGCACCCGGACGGGCGCCGTCCCCTCGTCGTCTCCCGGAGGAGTCAGGCGACGTTCACCCGCTGGCCGGGCGGCGCCGCCTCCAGCCACGCGAGGAAGCCGGTCAGCGCGTCCTCGCTCATCGCCAGCTCCAGGCGCGTGCCCTGGTGGACACAGCCGAGCACGACGGAGTCGGAGAGCAGCGCCAGCTCCTCCTCGCCCTCGGGGGCGCGCCGGGCGAGCACCTCGATGGCGGAGCGTTCCAGACTGCGGCGGGGCCTCGGCGCGTACGAGAACACCCGGAACCAGTTGATCCGGTCACCGCTGTACCGCGCGACGCCGTACACCCAGCCCTTGCCGGACGTGTCGGCGTCCTCGGCCACGTTCCACCGCAGCGAACAGTCGAAGGTCCCTCCGGAGCGCTGGATCAGCCGCCGGCGCAGCCCGAAGACGAAGAGCCCGACCGCGACCAGCAGAACGACCAGTCCGCAGACAAGCAGAGCGAGGACCATCTGTACCGACCTCCTCGCCTATCGAGTAACCCGCACGAACGAACAGAAACAGGTGCCGCATCGCCTCAGCCGCGACACGGTCTGGATGACTCCAGAACGGGCCGCGGCTGAGGGTAATTCCGGAAGCGGAGCGTCAACGCACCGCCACAGCGCGCAGTCGGACGTCGGCGCGACGCTCGGCGGCGTCGTCCTCGGCCGACTTCGCACGCTCCAGCGCGCGCTCGGCACGCTGGGCGTCGATCTCGTCCGCCAGCTCGGCGATCTCCGCGAGCAGGGAGAGCTTGTTGTCGGCGAAGGAGAGGAAACCGCCGTGCACGGCGGCGACGACGGTGCCGCCGTCGGTCGTACGGATGGTCACGGGGCCCGATTCCAGCACACCGAGCAGCGGCTGGTGACCGGGCATGACGCCGATGTCGCCGGACGTGGTGCGCGCGACGACCAGGGTGGCCTCGCCGGACCAGACACTGCGGTCCGCGGCGACCAGCTCGACGTGCAGCTCAGCAGCCAAGGGTGCTCCTCGGGTCACCACCCGGCTGTGCAGCCGGGTGTCGGTCTAATTCTATGGGGTCACGATCGGCGGTTCGGAGGGGGGCGGCACGGAACCGCCCCCCACCGTTGAGTCGGGGACTCAGGAGACGCCGAGCTCCTTGGCGTTCGCCTTCAGGTCCTCGATGCCACCGCACATGAAGAACGCCTGCTCGGGGAAGTGGTCGTACTCCCCGTCGCAGATCGCGTTGAACGCGGCGATCGACTCGTCGAGCGGCACGTCGGAGCCGTCCAGGCCGGTGAACTGCTTGGCGGCGTGGGTGTTCTGCGACAGGAAGCGCTCGACGCGACGGGCACGGTGGACGACGAGCTTGTCCTCCTCGCCCAGCTCGTCGATACCGAGGATCGCGATGATGTCCTGGAGGTCCTTGTACTTCTGGAGGATCCCCTTGACGCGGCTGGCCGCGTCGTAGTGCGCCTGCGAGATGTAGCGCGGGTCCAGGATGCGGGACGTCGAGTCCAGCGGGTCGACCGCCGGGTAGATGCCCTTCTCCGAGATCGGACGCGACAGCACGGTCGTCGCGTCGAGGTGCGCGAAGGTCGTGGCCGGGGCCGGGTCGGTCAGGTCGTCCGCCGGCACGTAGATCGCCTGCATCGAGGTGATCGAGTGACCACGGGTCGAGGTGATGCGCTCCTGGAGCACACCCATCTCGTCCGCCAGGGTCGGCTGGTAACCCACCGCGGACGGCATACGGCCGAGCAGCGTGGAGACCTCGGAACCGGCCTGGGTGAAGCGGAAGATGTTGTCGATGAAGAGCAGCACGTCCTGCTTCTGCACATCGCGGAAGTACTCCGCCATGGTCAGGGCGGACAGGGCGACCCGCAGACGGGTGCCCGGCGGCTCGTCCATCTGGCCGAAGACCAGCGCGGTCTTGTCCAGGACGCCCGACTCGGTCATCTCGTCGATGAGGTCATTGCCCTCACGGGTGCGCTCACCGACACCGGCGAACACGGAAACACCGTCGTGCAGCTTCGCCACACGCATGATCATTTCCTGGATGAGGACCGTCTTGCCGACGCCCGCTCCACCGAACAGACCGATCTTGCCGCCCTTGACGTACGGGGTCAGCAGGTCGACGACCTTCAGGCCGGTCTCGAACATCTCGGTCTTGGACTCGAGCTGGTCGAAGGCCGGGGCCTTGCGGTGGATCGGCCAGCGCTCGGTGATCTGCGCGGTGCCGTCCGGGTCGTTCAGGATCTCGCCGAGGGTGTTGAACACCTTGCCCTTGGTCACGTCACCGACGGGCACCGAGATGCCCGTGCCGGTGTCCGTCACCACGGCCTGGCGGACCAGACCGTCGGTCGGCTGCATCGAGACCGCGCGGACGACTCCCTCACCCAGGTGCTGGGCGACTTCGAGCGTCAGCGTCTTCCGCTTGCCGTCCTCGGCCGGGTCGGCCACGTCGACGTGCAGTGCGTTGTAGATGTCCGGCATCGCGTCGACGGGGAACTCCACGTCGACGACCGGGCCGATGACCCGGGCCACGCGGCCCGTGGCCGTGCTTCCCGGGGTGGCCGCCTCAACAGTGGTCGTCATTACTTTTCACTCCCCGCGGTCGCGTCGGCCAGGGCGCTGGCGCCACCGACGATCTCGCTGATTTCCTGGGTGATTTCGGCCTGGCGGGCCGCGTTGGCAAGCCGGGAGAGGCTCTTGATGAGGTCCCCGGCGTTGTCGGTCGCCGACTTCATCGCGCGGCGGGTGGCTGCGTGCTTGGAAGCCGCGGCCTGGAGCAGCGCGTTGTAGATACGGCTCTCGACGTAGCGCGGCAGCAGGGCGTCGAGGACGTCCTCCGCCGACGGCTCGAAGTCGAACAGCGGAAGGATCTCGTGCTGCTTCGCCGACTCCTCGTCCGCCTCCGCCGTGTCGGCGAGGGAGAGAGGCAGCAGCCGGTTCTGCACCGGCGTCTGCGTCAGCATCGAGACGAACTCGGTGAAGACGATGTGGAGCTCGTCCACGCCGCCTTCCGCCGTGTCCCGCTGGACCGCCTCGATCAGCGGTCCGGCGACGTCCTTGGCGTCCGCGTAGGTGGGACTGTCGGTGAAGCCGGTCCACGACTCCGTGACCTTGCGCTCACGGAAGCCGTAGTAGGCGACACCCTTGCGGCCGACGATGTACGAGTCGACCTCCTTGCCCTCACCCCTGAGCCGCTCGGTGAGCCGCTCCGCCGCCTTGATGGCGTTGGAGGAGTAGCCGCCGGCCAGTCCGCGGTCGCTCGTGATGAGCAGGACCGCGGCCCGGGTCGGCGCCTCGACCTCCGTGGTCAGGGCGTGCTTGGTGTTGGATCCGGTCGCCACCGCCGTGACCGCGCGGGTGAGCTCGGTCGCGTACGGTGTGGAGGCCGTCACCTGGCGCTGCGCCTTGACGATGCGCGAGGCGGCGATCATCTCCATCGCCTTGGTGATCTTCTTGGTCGCGGTGACGGATTTGATGCGACGCTTGTAGACCCGGAGCTGGGCTCCCATGAGTCAGGTCCCTTCCGTCGTCACTTGGAGACGTTGACGCCGGCCGGGGCGTCGTCGCCCAGAAGCTTGCCGTCCGAGGTCTCGAACTGCTTCTTGAAGGCGGCGATGGCGTCGCTGATGGACTCAAGAGTGTCGTCCGACATCTTGGCGCCCTCGGCGATGCTGGTCAGCAGCTCCTTGCGCTCGCGGCGCAGGTGCTCCAGCAGCTCGCTCTCGAACCGGCGGATGTCCTCGACCGGCACGTCGTCCATCTTTCCGGTGGTACCGGCGTAGATGGAGACGACCTGCTCCTCGATCGGGAACGGCGCGTACTGCGGCTGCTTGAGCAGCTCGACCATGCGCTGACCACGCTGGAGCGACGCCTTCGACGCGGCGTCCAGGTCGGAACCGAAGGCGGCGAACGCCTCCAGCTCGCGGTACTGGGCGAGGTCCACGCGCAGACGACCCGACACCTGGCGCATGGCCCGGTGCTGGGCGGAGCCACCGACTCGGGAGACCGAGATACCGACGTTCAGCGCGGGCCGCTGGCCGGCGTTGAACAGGTCGGACTCCAGGAAGCACTGGCCGTCGGTGATGGAGATGACGTTGGTCGGAATGAACGCCGACACGTCGTTCGCCTTGGTCTCCACGATGGGCAGGCCCGTCATCGAGCCGGCGCCCATGTCGTCGGAGAGCTTGGCGCAGCGCTCCAGCAGACGCGAGTGCAGGTAGAAGACGTCGCCCGGGTAGGCCTCACGGCCCGGCGGACGGCGCAGCAGCAGCGAGACGGCGCGGTAGGCGTCGGCCTGCTTCGACAGGTCGTCGAAGATGATCAGGACGTGCTTGCCCTGGTACATCCAGTGCTGGCCGATGGCCGAACCGGTGTAGGGGGCCAGGTACTTGAAGCCCGCCGGGTCGGACGCCGGGGCGGCGACGATCGTCGTGTACTCCAGGGCGCCGGCCTCTTCCAGCGCACCGCGTACGGACGCGATGGTGGAGCCCTTCTGGCCGATGGCGACGTAGATGCAGCGCACCTGCTTGTTCACGTCGCCCGAGCGCCAGTTGTCGCGCTGGTTGATGATGGTGTCGACGGCCAGGGCGGTCTTGCCGGTCTGGCGGTCGCCGATGATCAGCTGACGCTGGCCGCGGCCGATCGGCACCATCGAGTCGACGGCCTTGTAACCGGTCTGCATCGGCTCGTGCACCGACTTGCGGACCATGACGCCGGGAGCCTGGAGCTCCAGGGCGCGGCGGCCGTCGGTCGCGATCTCGCCGAGGCCGTCGATCGGGGCGCCGAGCGGGTCGACGACACGGCCGAGGTAGCCCTCGCCGACGCCGACGGAGAGGACCTCGCCGGTACGGGTGACCGACTGCCCCTCCTCGATACCGCTGAACTCACCGAGGATGACAGCGCCGATCTCGCGCTCCTCCAGGTTCAGGGCGAGACCGAGGGTCCCGTCCTCGAACTTCAGCAGTTCGTTCGCCATGGCCGAGGGCAGACCCTCGACCTTCGCGATGCCGTCACCGGCAACGCCGACCGTCCCGACCTCCTCGCGCGAGGCCGCGTCCGGCTTGTACGACTGGACAAAGTTCTCCAGCGCATCCCGGATCTCCTCCGGCCGGATCGTGAGCTCCGCCATCTGGATTCCCTGCTCTCCTTGTTGGGCCCGAAGTTCTATGGGGGTCTGGGGGCGACCCCCAGGAATCTTCTGCAATTTCTGCACGGCCCAACCGGGCCGCAGTTCTTGATCTCTGGATATGTGTGTCGGTAATCCGGCTGTCACGTGACGCCGGCCGGTCCTCAGCCGGCCAGCCGCCGTGCCGCCTCGTCGAGGCGCTCAGCGACCGTGCCGTTGACGACCTCGTCGCCGACGCGGACCGAGATCCCGCCGAGGACCGCGGGGTCCACGTCGAGGTTCAGGTGCATCGCGTGGCCGTAAAGCCTGGCCAGGGCCGCGCCGAGGCGCTGCTTCTGGCCTTCGGTCAGAGGCACCGCCGACGTGACGACCGCCACCATCCGGTCCCGGCGGGCCGCGGCGAGCCGGGAGAGGGTCTGGAGACCCGCTTCCAGGCTACGTCCTCGGGGCTGGGACACCAGGCGCACGACCAGTCGCTCGGTGCTCGGGTCGGCCCGGCCGCCGAGCAGACCGCTCAGCAGCGCGGTCTTCGCCGAGGCGGTCGCCGACCGGTCGGTCAGCGCGGCCCGCAGGTCGGTGCTGGACTCGACGATCCGGCCGAAGCGGAACAGCTCGTCCTCGACGTCGTCGAGGGCGCCCGCGCGCTGCGCGGCGGTGAGCTCGGCGACGGCCGCCAGCTCCTCCACCGCGTCGACCAGGTCACGCGGCTGCGACCAGCGGGAGCGGACCATGCCGGTGATCAGGTCGGCGGTCTCGCCGCCCACCTGGCCACGGAGCAGTCCGCCGGCCAGCTCGGCCTTGGACTCGCCGGACCGCGCCGGGTCGGTGAGGACCCGGCGCAGCGACACCTCGCGGTGGAGCAGCGCCGTGACGGCGGTCAGCTCCTCCGCGAGCTTCGCCGCGTCGGCCGACGTGCTGTCGGTCAGCGCGTCGAGACGCTCGCGTGCGGCGGCCAGCGCCGTGCGGCTCGCTCCGTTCATCGTGCGGCCTCGGCCTTCGACGCGCCGTCCTCGAGTTCGTCGAGGAAGCGGTCGATGGTGCGGCTCTGGCGGGCGCTGTCCTCGAGGGACTCCCCGACGAGCTTGCCGGCGAGGTCGGTGGCGAGCTTGCCCACGTCCTGGCGCAGTGCCGAGGCCGCGGCCTTGCGGTCCGCCTCGATCTGGGCGTGGCCGGCGGCGACGATCTCTTCCCGCTGCCGCTGACCCTCCGCCTTCATCTCCTGGATGATGGTGGCGCCCTGCTCGGTCGCCTCCTGGCGGAGACGAGCCGCCTCGTGACGTGCTTCGGCGAGCTGGGCCTTGTACTGCTCCAGGACGCTTTCGGCTTCGGTCTTGGCGGCCTCCGCCTTCTCCATGCCGCCCTCGATGGCCTCACGGCGCTCGTCCAGAACCTTGTTGATGTTCGGGAGGAGCTTCCACGCGAGCAGGCCGAAGACGATGACAAAAGCGAGCAGGCCGATGACGAGCTCGGGAATCGGCGGGATGAGGGGGTTCTGCTTCTCCTCGGCCGCGAGCTGAACCAACAGAGGGTTCACATCAGTGCCTTTCGTCTAGTGGTGCTGACCGGATCGAGAAGATCACACGCCATAGACGAACGGCATGACCAGACCGATCAGGGCGAGCGCCTCACAGAAGGCGAAGCCGAGGATCTGGTTGGCGCGGATCAGGCCGGCAGCCTCGGGCTGACGGGCGAGGGCCTGGGTGCCGTTACCGAAGATGATGCCGACGCCGACGCCGGGGCCGATGGCGGCAAGACCGTAACCGATGGAACCGAGGGAGCCACTGACGGCGGCAAGGTTCTGGGACATGCCAGTTCTTCCTTCTCTTTCACGGACCGATGGGTGTTGGCCACCGGGCGACTAAGGGGCAGGGCGGGGACTCAGTGGTGCTCTGCGAGCGCGCCCTGGATGAAGGTGCAGCTGAGCAGCACGAAGACGTACGCCTGAAGGGCCTGGATGAACAGCTCGAAGGCCGTCATCACGAGGACCATCACGAACGACACACCCGCGTAGGCGATGCCGATGCCGTTGAGCAGGTACCAGCTCGCGATGGTGAAGAGCAGCAGCAGGGTGTGACCGGCGAACATGTTGGCGAACAGTCGCACCGCGTGGGTGAACGGCCGGACCAGCAGGTTCGAGAAGAACTCGATCAGCATGGCCAGCGGGAGCACCGCGCCGAGCGACTTGTCGTAACCGGTGAAGTTCTTGAAGGCACCCACGAATCCGTGCCGCTTGAAGGTCAGCGAGACCCACAGTACGTAAACGATGAGTGCGAGGACGATGGGGTAGGCGATGATCGACGTCACCGGGAACTGGGCGACGGGAATGATCGACCAGAGGTTCATCATCCAGACGAAGAAGAACAGCGAGACGATCAGCGGGACGTACTTCTCGCCCTCTTTCTTGCCGAGCGTCTCGTAGACGACGCCCCGCCGGACGAAGTCGTAACCCGCCTCGGCGACCATCTGAAGCTTGCCCGGGACAACCTTCGGCTTGCGGAAGGCCGCCCAGAAGAAGGCGATGATGACGATCGAACCGAGAAGCGCCAGCAGCATCGGCTTGTTGAAGTAAAAGTCGCTGTCCCCGTCGCCCAGGAGGGGCTTGAACAGGAACGAATGCAGGCCGGGAGCCGGGAAGCCACAGCCCTGGAAGATGTGGCAGTCGGTCTCGAAGGCGAGCACCTGCGTCGGGTCAGCACTCACCGCGGGCTCCTTCAACATGGCGCATGGGTACGGCAACCTCGTTGTGTCGGCGCGGCGGGAAGCCGCGATTCGGCACTGGACTGGTGTTTCGGATGTGGGAACGGCGACCGGGCTGCTCCGAGCCTCGCGTCGTAAGAGCAGGCGTCAGCTGGGGAGCCCGCGCCATCGATGCCGCAGTTGGAACCGGACGATAGCAGGATCTCGAACTCGCACTTATCCCGCCCCTACCTATCACGCCGACGTACCCGTCTTCTCCGGCTCCACATAAAGGATCTTCGCCTTCATATGGGCACGGGCCTGGGCGGCGATCCAGACGAGCGTCGCGATCACCAACGTCAGCGCGAACGCCTTGGGGTTGAAGAGGGAGGTGTCCTTGAACGCGGCCATGAAGACGAAGAGCGCCAGCACTTGGGTCGTGTAGAGCAGCAGGCCCATCGCCTGGAAGAGATGCGGCAGCGACTTGGCCGTGCGCTGGAGCACGATGAGGCCGATCCCCATGAAGACGATCACCACCACCGAGGCCACCGCGGCGCCCAGCGCGCCCTTCCCCCCGGCCACCACACCACTGACCACCGCCGCGACAGCGCCGACGGCGGCGGTGGGTACGGCGGCTTGAAGAAGGGTCCGGACGTCATTGGTCGGCATGGCGGCAACTCCGCTAGCTGGGTGGGGCAGATCGTGTCGTCATGGACGAGCGTAGGCCCGGTCCGAGAGTTGGGTTCTCGGGCCAACGGACCGTCGCACTACGGTCCTTCGGCTCTGGCGCCGGGTCTCGTGAACGGTATCACAAACTATTTGATGAGGTCTTTACCATGAACGTGTGCCGACCGTCACACATGAGGACGAATCCACGCGTGTGAGTCGGCCACGAGTCTTTCATGTCTGGTAATGGGGCCCGCCGAGGCAATTCTCAGTATGCCGAATCGGCCTTCCGCCGGTCGGAGAGACGAGATCGCGGCCCGATGGCGGTAGCCCCGTTGACGCCCGCCGGGACCGGGGTCCGCTCGCCGGCCGTCGCGTCGTCGGTCCGAGGGGACTCCCGAGGCACCTGCGATCCGGCGCCCTGCCGGCTCGCGGCGGGCTCCGTGGGCTCCGTGGCCTCCTGGACGGCCTCCGCCGGCTCGCTCCGGGCCGCACCCCGCCGGCGGCGCCGGTAGCGGGGCGGCACGACGGCCTCGGCCCAGCGCGGGGCACGCGGGGTGAACCGCGGCAGCAGCAGGAGCAGCAGCCCCAGCGCGCTCAGCGCGACGACCGCGAGCACGATCCACATCGTGGACATCGTGGACGAGGAGTGGACCGAGTACAGCACCACACCGAAGGCGATCAGCGCCGACCAGAAGTACATGATCAGGACGGCCCTGCTGTGCGAGTGCCCGATCTCCAGCAGCCGGTGGTGGAGATGGCCGCGGTCGGCCGCGAACGGCGACTGCCCGTTCCAGGTGCGGCGCACGATCGCGAGGACGAGGTCGGCGATGGGGATCGCGATGATCGTCAACGGCAGCAGCAGCGGGATGAAGACCGGCAGCGCGGCGTGGGTGGCCTCACGCGTCGAACCGTCGGCGTAGATCTTCAGGGCGTCCGGGTCGACCTGGCCCGTGATGGAGATGGCGGCCGTCGCGAGAACGAGACCGATCAGCATCGATCCCGAGTCGCCCATGAAGATCCGGGCCGGATGCATGTTGTGCGGCAGGAAACCGACACCCATGCCCATCAGGATCGCGGCGAAGAGCGTCGCGGGGGCGGCTGCCTCGATGCCGTAGCCGTACCAGATCCGGTACGCGTACAGGAAGAACGCCGCCGCGGCGATGCACACCATGCCCGAGGCCAGACCGTCGAGTCCGTCGACGAAGTTGACCGCGTTGATGGTGATCACGACGAGGGCGACGGTCAGGAGCGTGCCCTGCCAGGAGGTCAGCGCGACGGTGCCGACACCGGGCACCGGGATCCACAGGATCGTCAGACCCTGCATCACCATCACACCGGCGGCGATCATCTGACCGCCGAGTTTGATCAGGGCGTCGATCTCGAACTTGTCGTCCAGCACGCCGATCAGCCAGATCAGCGCGGCCCCGGACAGCAGGGCGCGCGGCTCGTTCGACCGCTCGAAGACCCCGCCGAGATTCTGCAGGTTGCTGGCCACGAGCAGTCCGGCGCACAGTCCGAAGAACATGGCGATACCGCCGAGACGCGGTGTCGGTTCGCGGTGGACGTCTCGGGCGCGGATCGCGGGCATCGCGCCGATCGCGATGGCGAACTTCCGCACCGGACCGGTCAGTAGATACGTCACCGCGGCCGTCACGCAGAGCGTCAGCAGGTAATCACGCACAGGCTGCCCCACAGGATTCGCCGGCCATCTGAGCCACACACACTAGCTCGCGACAGGACGACTGTTGGAATGCGCGTAGCCACATGGTCAAGGACATACACGGCGCCGCGACGGTTGCACAAATTCGTCCCACCGTACGCACCGCCGGATCTCTCACGGTGCGTCGCCGCTGTTCCACGGTGTGCGAGCGGCGTACCGGACGACGGGTCAGTGCCGGGTCGGCACGCCCGTGAGCGCCGTCACCACCGGGTCCAGCGCCTGGTGGATCTCGTCGCCGATGGAGCGGAAGAAGGTGATGGGGGCGCCGTACGGGTCGTAGACCTCGTCCGCCTCCGCGTTGGGGGCCAGGAGCCATCCCCGCAGCGCCGCGGCGGCACGCACCAGCGCACGGGCCCGCTCGACCACGCCCTCGTCGAGGGGGTCGGGCAGCGTCGCCGGGTCTATGGCCCGTACGAGACGGGTGAACTCCTTCAGCGTGAACGTCCGCAGTCCCGCCGAGTGCCCCATGGAGATGACCTGCGCCCGGTGGTCACGCGTCGCCGTGAGCACCAGGTCCGCGCGGATCACGTGCTCGTCCAGCAGCTCCCGCCCGACGAAGCCGGACGGGTCCGCGCCGAAATCCGCCAGGACGGCCTCCGCGTTGGCCTCCATCGAGGCCCCCTCGTGCCCCCAGGTGCCCGCGCTCTCCACGATGAGCCCGCCGGTGAGCCGCTCGCCGAGGCGGTCGCTGAGGGCATGGCGGTTCAGCCGCTCGGTGATGGGCGAGCGGCACACGTTGCCGGTACTGACGTGGAGGATGCGGAAGGTGTCGGGGAGCCCCGCTATGCCACGCCCCTCAGGGGCGGTCAATTGGCCACCTCGAGGTCGGGTACGACCTTGCGCAGCTCGTCGGCGTCGACGGCGCCCGCGCGCAGCAGGAGCGGGACCTTGCCCGTCACGTCCACGATCGAGGACGGCACGATGCCGGGCGTCCTGCCGCCGTCGAGGTAGACCGACACCGCGTCCGCCAGCATCTCCTGCGCCGAGTCGCAGTCCTCCGGCGCCGGGTGTCCGGTCAGGTTGGCGCTGGAGACGGCCATCGGGCCGACCTCGGTCAGCAGCTCGATCGCGACGGGGTGCAGCGGCATCCGGATCGCGACGGTGCCGCGTGTGTCACCGAGGTCCCACTGGAGCGACGGCTGGTGCTTGGCGACGAGCGTGAGCGCGCCCGGCCAGAAGGCGTCGACGAGCTCCCACGCCTGCTCGGAGAAGTCGGTGACGAGGCCGTGCAGGGTGTTCGGGGAGCCGATGAGCACGGGTGTGGGCATGTTGCGGCCCCGGCCCTTGGCGTCGAGGAGATCGGCGACGGCCTCGGCGCTGAAGGCGTCGGCGCCGAGCCCGTAGACGGTGTCGGTGGGCAGGACGACGAGCTCGCCGCGGCGGACGGCGGACGCGGCTTCACGCAGACCGGTCGTGCGGTCGGTCGCGTCGTTGCAGTCGTATCGCCGTGCCATCTAACGGCCCTCCATCTGTGTTTTTTGTAGTGCTCGGTTCGCCTCCGGGGCGCTTGGGCACCTGTCGACGGTCGACCGTGCTCGCCCCCTCGTTCCTCGGGGCCTCCGCGCGCTCTCCCCTTCGGCAGGCGCGCGTCCCTTCGGCTCACCCGCATCACCCACGGTGCGCCTCGAGGCTGAGGTCACGGCGCCCGGGGCCGCCGCTGCCGTCACGGTGCCGGCCGTCACGGCATGGCCTTGCGCGCCGTCGCGAAGCGCGGGCGCTTGTTCAGGTCCGGGTGGTCGGCCGCGTCCGCCCACCCGGACTCCTCGCTGAAGATCCACGGGACCTGCCCGCCCTGGGTGTCCGCGTGCTCGACGACGACGAGGCCGCCGGGCCGCAGCAGCCGGTGCGCGGTGCGTTCGATCCCGCGGATCGTGTCGAGGCCGTCCTCGCCGGAGAACAGCGCCATCTGCGGGTCGTGGTCGCGGGCCTCGGGCGCCACGTACTCCCACTCGGTGAGCGGGATGTACGGCGGGTTGGAGATGACCAGGTCGACCTGGCCGTCGAAGTCCGGGAGGGCCGTCAGGGCGTCTCCGCGGTGCACGGTGACCCTGGACCCCTCGGCGTTCTTCCGCGTCCAGGTGAGGGCGTCCTCGGACAGCTCCACGGCGTGCACGCGCGAGCGCGGCACCTCCTGCGCCATCGCGAGGGCGATCGCGCCGGATCCCGAGCAGAGATCGACGATCAGCGGCTCGACGACGTCCATCGCGCGCACCGCGTCTATGGCCCAGCCGACGACGGACTCGGTCTCCGGTCGGGGCACGAACACCCCTGGCCCGACCTGGAGTTCCAGATAGCGGAAGAAGACCCGCCCGGTGATGTGCTGGAGCGGTTCGCGGGCCTCGCGGCGCGCGACGGTCTCCCAGTAGCGGGCGTCGAACTCCTCGTCCACGACGCTGTGCAGCTCTCCGCGCTTCACACCGTGCACGAACGCGGCGAGCTCCTCCGCGTCGAAGCGCGGCGACGGCACGCCCGCGTCGGCCAGCCGCTGGGTGGCCTGGGCCACCTCGGCGAGCAGCAGACTGCGGGGGGCGTGCCCGCGGCGGAGCCTCTGGGGGTCGCTCGGCCCCCCGGAAGGTGTCTGCACGCTGGTTCCTCCTGGGACGTGGAAGGGGACGGACCATGATCGGTGGGGAGTGAGGCGGGTGCGCGGGTGCGCTCGGCCGGCTCAGGCGGCCGCGAGCTTCGCCGCCGAGTCGGCGTCGACGCACGCCTGGATCACTGCCGCCAGCTCACCGTCGAGCACCTGGTCCAAGTTGTACGCCTTGAAGCCGACCCGGTGGTCCGAGATGCGGTTCTCGGGAAAGTTGTACGTACGGATCTTCTCGGACCTGTCGACGGTACGGACCTGGCTGCGCCGGACGTCCGCCGCGTTCTTCTCCGCCTCCTCCTGTGCCGCGGCCAGGAGCCGCGAGCGCAGGATACGCATGGCCTGCTCCTTGTTCTGGAGCTGGCTCTTCTCGTTCTGGCAGGAAGCGACGACTCCGGTGGGCAGATGCGTGATCCGGACGGCGGAGTCCGTCGTGTTGACGGATTGGCCGCCGGGGCCCGACGAGCGGTAGACGTCGATACGGAGGTCGTTGGCGTGGATCTCCACGTCGACCTCCTCCGCCTCGGGCGTCACGAGCACACCGGCCGCCGACGTGTGGATCCGGCCCTGCGACTCGGTGGAGGGCACCCGCTGCACGCGGTGCACCCCGCCCTCGTACTTGAGCCGCGCCCAGACGCCCTGTCCCGGCTCGGTGGCCCCGTTGCCGCCCTTGGTCTTCACGGCGACCTGCACGTCCTTGTAACCGCCCAGCTCGGACTCGGTGGCGTCGATGATCTCGGTCTTCCAGCCGACGCGCTCGGCGTAGCGCAGATACATCCGCAGGAGGTCACCGGCGAACAGCGCGGACTCGTCGCCGCCCGCGCCCGCCTTGATCTCCAGGATGACGTCCTTGTCGTCGCTGGGGTCGCGCGGGACGAGCAGCAGCCGCAGCTTCTCGGTGAGTTCGTCGCGCTGCTTCTCCAGCACCTTGACCTCGGCGGCGAAGTCGCCGGCCGAGGGGTCGGTGGGGTCGGCGGCGAACTCACGGGCCGTCTCGATGTCGTCCCCGGTCTGCTTCCAGGAGCGGTACGTCCCGATGATCGGGGTCAGTTCGGCGTACCGCTTGTTGAGCTTGCGGGCATGCGCCTGGTCCGCGTGGACCGACGGGTCGGCGAGCTGCTTCTCCAGGTCGGCGTGCTCGCCGACCAGTTCCTCGACCGCCTCGAACATTCGGGGGCTCCTGGGTTGCGTACGAAAATGCTGCGCGAAGGTGCTGCGGGACGGCAAAGCGCCGGTCTCGGCGCCCCAGGGCAGGGGCACCGAGGACCGGCGCAATCGGCTCGCTACTTGTTGGCGGAGCCGGCGGCAGCCTTGCCGAAGCGGGCCTCGAAGCGGGCCACGCGGCCACCGGTGTCGAGGATCTTCTGCTTGCCCGTGTAGAACGGGTGGCACTCGGAGCAGATCTCGGCACGGACGGAGCCGGATTCGATCGTGCTGCGAGTGGTGAACGACGCACCGCAGGTACAGCTGACCTGGGTCTCGACGTACGTGGGGTGGATGTCGCGCTTCAAGGTGTCTCCTAAGGAACATCCTCGCCAGGCGAGGAAGGCGCCGGGTCGCACGCGCGGATGCTCGTACGTGAACCGGGGCCGACGATCCAGTCTGCCAGGACCGGCCGTATCTCCAAAACCGGGGTGGGTCCGGATCTATTCCGCGCCGCCCGTGATCACCTCGGACGCGTCTCCCTTGTCGCCCGCGGACTCCTCCGTGGCCGACGCCGGGATCGGCCTGTCCGCGCGCAGCGCCGTCCAGACCTGCTCCGACTCCTTCTCCAGGGGGACGACGCGGTTCGGGTCCGCCGGGTCGTAGCGGACGGGCAGCGTGATCATGTCGACGTCCTCGGCACCGAGGTCCTTCAGGCCGCCGGCGAAGCCGGCGAGTTCCCGCACCGTGTCCAGTTCGGAGTCGGGGGTGATCGCCCGTGTCGCGGTGTCGCCGATGTCGTACAGCTTCTTGGGGCTGCTGAGCAGGCCGATGTCCTTGACCTGGGTGATCAGCGCCTTGATGAACGCCTGCTGGAGCTGGATGCGGCCCAGGTCGCTGCCGTCGCCGACGCTCTTGCGCGTCCTGACGAGGCCGAGCGCCTGTTCGCCGTCGAGGGTGTGGGGGCCGGGTGCCAGACGCAGACGGCTCTTGGAGTCGTCGATGGCCTCGGTGGTGGTGATCCGCACGCCGCCGAGGTCGTCGACGAGCCGCTTGAACCCGGTGAAGTCGACCTCGATGTAGTGGTCCATGCGGATGCCGGACATCTTCTCGACGGTCTTCACCGCGCAGGCCGGGCCGCCGACCTCGTAGGCGGTGTTGAACATGGCCCGCCCGCCGGCGGTCGTGCCGCCGTCCGCGTCCTCGCAGTCGGGGCGTTCGACGATGGTGTCACGCGGTACGGAGACGACACCGGCGCTCCGGTGGCCCTCGTCGATGTGCATGATCATCGCGGTGTCCGAACGGGCTCCGCCCTGGTCCGTGCCGTACTCGGCGTTGTCGCCGGAGCGGGAGTCGGAGCCGAGGACGAGGATGTCCATCGATCCGTTGTCGACGTCGACGGGGCGGTCGGTGCCGAGCCGGGCGTTGATGTCGACGCCCTGGATGTTGCCGTTGAGCTTGACGTAGAGGTATCCGAGACCGGATCCGCCGACGAGGACCAGGGCGGCGGCCGACCACGCGGCCGCGGTCGTGGCGCGGCGTCGTGTGCCCGGCTTCTTGCGGCGTGTGCCGGTCGCGCGTATGCGGCCGCCCTTGCTCTGATCGGTCATGTGCTCCTCGGCTCCCGCCGGCTCCCGCCGGTTGTCGTCGGCTCTCGCAGCGTGTGCGGCTGCCCCTTGCCGCGGCCTTCGGTCACGGTGCGCCCGTCCACGGGTGCGGACGGGCGGGGCAGCACGCAGGGTCGCACAACGAGCTGTGGCCCCCGCCGGGGGCGGGGGCCACGGGGAGCTGCCGGCGAGTGACCGGTCAGCCGGTCCTCACCTGCGGTTTCACGCGATGGTGTAGTAGCTCTGCCAGCCCGTGCCCAGGCTCACTCCTGTGGCGAAGATCTCGGACGTGGCCTTGCCGGTGCCCTTGAGCAGGGACAGGCTGCCGCCCGGGGTGCGGACGACGACGTCGGCCTTGCCGTCGCCGTTCACGTCACCGGGGGTGACGATCAGGTTGTACGCGGACCAGTCGGCGCGGACGAGGACGGGGGCCTCGAAGGGCGCGGTGGACTTGCCGGTGCCCTTCACCAGGTAGAGGGCGTTGGTGCCGCCCCGCCGGACCAGCAGGTCGGCCTTGCCGTCGTTGGTGAGGTCGCCGTGGCCGCGGACCTGGTTGTAGACCTGGTAGCCGGTGCCCGAGCTGACCGCGGTGTTGAACTTGCCGTTGCCGTACCCCGGGTGCACCATCACCGTGCCCGTCGAGGTGACCGAGACGAGGTCGCCCTTGCCGTCACCGTTCACATCGCCGGGGGCGACGATCGCGCGCACCGTCTTCCAGTTGGAGAACAGCTTGGTCTTCGCGTACGTCGAGCTGCTCGCGGAGCGGTGCAGCCAGTAGATGTCGCCGGTGCTGCCGTGGCGTGCGACGAGGTCCTGGTAACCGTCCCTGTTGAGGTCGGTCTGCACGATGTAGTTGTAGGCGCTGTACGAACCGGCGAACGCCTTGCGCGTCAGCTTCTCGCCGGCCGAGGTGAAGGTGTAGCCGGTGCCGCCGGTCGTACGGGCGAACGGGTCCGCCCGGTGGTCACGGCTGAAGTTGGTGTCGTCGACGCGCGGCTGGATCGCGGGCATGTACGTCGAGACCTTGGTGTACACGTCGTACGTGCCCTGGTAGTTGCACAGCTCTGACTGGGTGGCGACACCCCAGGAGGTGATGCCGATGATCCGGCCGTTCACCATCATCGGGCTGCCGGAGTCACCGGGGCAGGTCGCCCTGCCCGTGCTGTTGTCGCCCGTGCCGCCCGTGCCCGCGCAGATCATGTGGCCGGGCTTGAAGGCGCCCGGGGTGTTGAGGACGGTGTCGAGGTTCTCGCCGCAGTCGGCGTCCGAGTTCAGCGGCTGGGTCACCCGCTGGAGCGTGTCGGCCAGCGTGTCGACGTCCGGGGCGGAGCCGGTCATGCCCCAGCCGTAGGTGGTGGCGGTGGTGCCCGGCGCGTAGCGGGCGGTGTCGCCGTACGACGCGGGCTGGGCCGGTGTGTTGGTCAGCGGCTTGGCGAGCGTCAGCAGCGCGACGTCGTTGTCGATCTCGTCCGCGTTGTAGGAGCCGGCGAAGTAGGAGCGGCTGATCCCGACCGCGGTGCCCTCGTCGTTCGGACCGCCGGCGAGCTTGGCGGTGCCGGCCAGAATCATGCCGCGGCCGACCATGTCGAGCGCTTTGCCGTTCTCGTCGGTGACGCAGTGCGCCGCGGTGAGAACCTTGTTGGGTGCGACGAGCGTTCCGCCACAGGTGAAGTAGAAGTATCCGTCGTTGTCGAACTCGAAAAGCAGCTGCACCATCCAGGGGGCGCTGCTGATGGAGGTGTTCGTCCCGCCGATGATTCGCGGCGACACCTCCTTGGAACCGACGACCTCGGCGCCCTTGGGCGGCAGGAACTTCTCACTGCCGCCACCGCCGTCGGCGGCCTGGGCGCTCGACACCAGTCCACCTGCGAGAACGGCAAGTGCCGCCGTACCGGCGGCTATCAGTCTTCGCATTCTGGAGACGGGTCGGCCATGACTCGACACACGCACGCAAATCTCCCACTAATCAAGGGAATTGGTTTGGCGCCGTGTGGGGGGATGGAACGGCTGATCGGATATTACATGCAGAAATCCGCCCCGTCACCGGAGTAACGGGGCGGACCCATACGGAAGTTGCGCAATCGGACGTCAGTCGTTGCCGTTTCCGGGCGACGGGGTCGTCTTCTGGATCTGGAGCAGGAACTCCGCGTTCGACTTCGTCTTCTTCATCTTGTCCAGCAGCAGCTCGATCGCCTGCTGCTGGTCGAGCGCGTGCAGCACCCGGCGCAGCTTCCAGACGACGGCCAGCTCGTCGCCGCCGAGCAGGATCTCTTCCTTGCGGGTGGAGGACGCGTCCACGTCCACCGCCGGGAAGATGCGCTTGTCCGAGAGCTTCCGGTCGAGCTTGAGCTCCATGTTGCCGGTGCCCTTGAACTCCTCGAAGATCACCTCGTCCATGCGCGAGCCGGTCTCGACGAGCGCGGTGGCCAGGATGGTCAGCGAACCGCCGTCCTCGATGTTGCGCGCCGCGCCGAAGAAGCGCTTCGGCGGGTAGAGCGCGGTCGAGTCGACACCACCGGACAGGATGCGTCCGGAGGCGGGGGCCGCGAGGTTGTACGCGCGGCCCAGACGGGTGATGGAGTCCAGCAGGACGACCACGTCGTGACCCAGCTCCACGAGGCGCTTGGCACGCTCGATGGCCAGCTCGGCGACGGTGGTGTGGTCCTCGGCGGGACGGTCGAAGGTCGAGGAGATGACCTCGCCCTTCACCGACCGCTGCATGTCGGTGACCTCTTCCGGACGCTCGTCGACGAGGACGACCATCAGGTGGCACTCGGGGCTGTTGACCGTGATCGCGTTGGCGATCGCCTGGAGGATCATGGTCTTGCCGGTCTTCGGCGGGGCCACGATCAGACCACGCTGGCCCTTGCCGATCGGTGCGACGAGGTCGATGATCCGCGTCGTCAGCACGCCCGGGTCGGTCTCCAGCCGGAGCCGGTCCTGCGGGTAGAGCGGCGTCAGCTTCTGGAACTCGGGCCGCCCGCGGCCCGATTCGGCCGCCATGCCGTTCGCCGAGTCCAGGCGCACGAGCGCGTTGAACTTCTCGCGGCGCTCGCCGTCCTTGGGCTGGCGCACCGCGCCGGTGACGTGGTCACCCTTGCGCAGGCCGTTCTTGCGGACCTGGGCGAGCGACACGTACACGTCGTTGGGGCCCGGCAGATAGCCGGAGGTCCGGATGAACGCGTAGTTGTCGAGGATGTCGAGGATGCCCGCGACGGGGATCAGCACGTCGTCGTCGGCGACCTGCGGCTCGCCGCCGCCACCGAACTCGTCGCGGCCGCGGCGGCCACGGCGGTCGCGGTACCGGCCGCGCCGGCCACGCCGGCCGCCCGCCTCGTCGTCGAAGTCGTCCTGCGGCCCGTTGCCCTGGTTCTGCCCGCCCTGGCGCTGCTGGCGCTGGCCGCCACCGCCCTGCTGGCCGCCGCCCTGCTGGCCGCCGCCCTGCTGGTCGTCGCCCTTGCCCCGGCGGTCGCGCTGGCGGCCCTGGCGGTCACCGCGGTCACCGCGGTCACCCCGCTGGCCGCGCTCCTGGCGGTCGCCGCGGCGCCCGTCGCTCTCGCCCTGGGCGGACGCGGAGACGGCGGCCTCGGCCTTGGCGTCGGGACGCTCGTCCACGACGGTGTCGGTGCCCGACTCGCCGCGGGTCTCGGTCCTGCCGTCCGGGCTGCCCGCCTGCGCGGTGGCCCTGCGACGGCGGCGCTCGCCCGCGGGCTGCTCGTCGCTCGCCGGCTGGCCGGGGATCTCGATCTGCCCGTCGGCCTTGTCGGACTTGGCCGGGGCACGGTCCGCGGCCTTCTCGGCGGGGGCTTCCGCGGGGGCCGCGTCGCCCGTACGGGCCTTGGAGGTGGCGCGCCGCTTGGGCTTCGTCCCGGCGTCGCCGCCGGCCTCCGCGTCGCTCTTGGGCGCGGGCGAACCGCCGCCCTGCGCCTCCTTGATGACCTCGATCAACTGGCTCTTGCGCATCCGCGCGGTGCCCCTGATGCCGAGGCCGGAGGCGACCTGCTGGAGCTCGGCCAGGACCATGCCGTCGAGGCCGGTGCCGGAGCGGCGGCGCCGTGAGGTGGTGCCGGTGGCAGCACCTTCGGCGGGCGCGGCGGTGTCGACGCTGTTGTCGGCGCTCACGCCCATCAGATCGGTGGTGTCGCTCACGAAGGGTCCTTCCCTGGAGCGGACGTCGGCCATCTGGCTCGGCGACCGGTTGTGCTGTCCGACCGCGGGTCGTGATCGTGTCGATCACGGGCCTAGGTCGGGGCGATGGTCCCGCCGGGTACGGCGGAAAACTTGCGTACGTGCGATGGATCCGGCCCGAGGTCCCCCTGCTCGGCCCACTCCTGGACACAGCGAGGGGTGTCGTGCCGGTTCCGGGGCGTGCTCAAAACTGCTCAGGCAGGCTGCTCAGGCAGTCGGGGAGGCTCCCGGAAGAATGGTGGTCCCGATTGGGGACGCAAAGCACCGAGCCCAAAAGACGTCGGGTGCAGACTTGAGGTTAACACTACCGGCTCCAACAAACATTCCCCCTCTCACTCACCGGCAATCCACCGTCACTGAGAACCGAGCGGCAGAACGCTGGCACCCGTGCCGTCGAGGCCGAGCCTGTGCGCCGCCCAGCCCTCGCCGGCCAGCTGTACGACCTTGTCGGCCGCGCTGTCGTCGGTCAGCGCCAGGACCGTGGGGCCGGCGCCGGAGACGACCGCGGGGACGCCGTCGGCCCGCAGCCGGCCCACGAGCTCCACGCTCTGCGGCATCGCCGGAGCGCGGTATTCCTGGTGCAGCCGGTCCTCGGTGGCCGCGAGCAGCAGCTCGGGACGCCTGGTCAGGGCCTCGACGAGCAGCGCCGACCGGCCCGCGTTGAAACTCGCGTCCACATGGGGGACGGAGCGCGGGAGCAGCCCGCGGGCGGTCTCGGTGAGGACCGGTGTCCCGGGCACGAACACGACGGGGACCACGGATTGCGCGACGTCCATCCGGATGGCCCGTGCCGCTCCCCCGTCGGTCCAGGCGAGCGTGAAACCGCCGAGCAGACAGGCCGCGACATTGTCCGGGTGGCCCTCGATCTCGGTGGCCAGCTCCAGCAGCGCCGCGTCGTCGAGCCGGGCGTCGCCGCCTATCGTCACGGCGCGGGCGGCGACGATCCCGGCGCAGATCGCGGCGGACGACGAGCCGAGGCCGCGGCCGTGCGGGACGCGGTTGGCGCAGACGACCTCAAGACCGCGGGGCTGGCCCCCGAGCAGGTCGAACGCGGTGCGCAGGGACCGTACGAGCAGGTGGTTCTCGTCGCGGGGCAGCGTCCGCGCGCCCTCGCCCGCGATGTCGACGTGCAGACCGGAATCGGCCACGCGCACCACGACGTCGTCGTAGAGCCCGAGCGACAGGCCGAGGGCGTCGAATCCCGGCCCGAGGTTGGCGCTGGTGGCGGGGACGCGCACCCGTACGGCGGCGGCGCGGAAAGCGGGACCGGCCATCGCTTGGACGACTCTCCTTGTGTGGCGGCGAAGTCTCGACGAGATACGGAAACACCCGACGGCCACGAAGGCAACAACACCGCGGCATATGCGGCGGGGCGGGTTGGGTACAGCTTATCGAAGGAAGGTTCTGTGGCGACATAGGGCGCACAGGAGGCGCACGATGCGTGTCGCGTGCCTTCCCGTGCTTCTGTGCGGGTTCCCGGTGTGCTCCGTGCGCGGGGGGGGGGGGGGGGGGGGGGGGGGGGGGGGGCTGGGGGGGGGGGGGGGAGGGGGGGGGGGGGGGTGGGGTGGGGGGGGGGGGGGGGGGGGGGGGAGGGGGGGGGGGGGGGTGGGGAGGGGGGGGGGGGGAGGGAGGAAGACAGCCAGACGCCCCCCCAACCAACGACGACAGGGGGGGAGGGGTGGGGCCGGGCCCCCCCCACACCAAAAACACCCAACCCCCAGACCCTAGGTCGT